>NZ_JBEXXQ010000070.1:0-49738 GCF_040630525.1 Streptomyces sp. NPDC005799 | reverse complement strand
CGCTAAACGGCCGGTGGCCTCCGGCGCGCTGGGCACGCACTCCGGAGCCGACGGCGTGAACAAACGACCCCTTGGGGGCCGACGTCAGTGGTTGACGCAGGTGTTGCCGAAGGCGGGGTTCAGCAGCCCGATCACGGAGACCGTGTTGCCGCAGACGTTCACCGGGATGTGCACCGGAACCTGAATGACGTTGCCGGACGCGACACCCGGGGAGTGCACCGCGGCACCCTGAGCGCCGGCGTCGGCGACGGCCAGGCCCGCACCCGCGAGAACCAGACCACCAGTGGCAGCCGCAGCAGCGACGACCTTCTTGATCATTATTCCTCCTTGTTGGCAATGCGATCCCAAGTAGCGGATCGCATCACGTGTAACGAGGAGGGAGTATTGGAGCTACGAGCTTATGAGCGCATTCACTCTTCTCAGTCAGTTCCGTACAGGCTGGCGATTACCGAGGTCACGACGCGTCGATGAAACGGTCGAGAACGCGCACGCCGAACTTCAGGCCGTCCACCGGAACCCGCTCGTCGACGCCGTGGAACATGCCGGCGAAGTCCAGCTCCGGGGGCAGCTTGAGGGGCGCGAAGCCGAAGCCGCGGATGCCGAGGTCGTCGAAGGACTTGGCGTCCGTGCCACCGGAGAGCATGTACGGGATCGCCTTGGCGGTCGGGTCCTCGGCCAGCAGCGAGGACTGCATGGCCTCGACCAGGGCGCCGTCGAAGGAGGTCTCCAGGGCCTTGTCGGAGTGCACGTCCTCACGGCGCACCTTGGGGCCGAGGATCCGGTCCAGGTCGGCGAGGAACTCCTCCTCGTGCCCCGGCAGGAAGCGCCCGTCGACGTGCGCGGTGGCCTCGCCCGGGATGACGTTGACCTTGTAACCGGCGCCCAGCTGGGTGGGGTTGGCGGTGTTGCCGAGAGTCGCCCCGATGAGCTTGGCGATGCCGCCGAGCCGGGCCAGGGTCGACTCCATGTCCTCGGGGTCCAGCTCGGTGCCGAGCGCGTCGCCGAGCTCGTCGAGGAAGGCGCGGGTGGTCTTGGTGACCCGGACCGGGAACGTGTGCCGGCCGAGGCGCGCGACGGCCTCCGAGAGCTCCGTGATCGCGTTGTCGCGGTGGATCATCGAACCGTGGCCCGCCGTCCCGGCCACGGTCAGCTTCATCCAGTGCATGCCCTTCTCGGCCGTCTGGATCAGATAGAGCCGCCGCTGCTCGCTCACCGTGAACGAGAACCCGCCGACCTCGCTGATCGCCTCGGTGACGCCCTCGAAGAGGTCCGGGTGGTGGTCGACGAGGTGCCGGGCGCCGTACGTGCCGCCCGCCTCCTCGTCGGCGAGGAACGCCAGCACGATGTCCCGTGGGGGCCTGCGGCCGCTCCTGAGCCGGTCGCGCACGACGGCGAGGGTCATGGCGTCCATGTCCTTCATGTCGACGGCCCCGCGTCCCCACACGCACCCGTCGGTGACCTCGCCGGAGAACGGGTGGTGGGTCCAGTCGTCGGCGTTGGCCGGTACGACGTCCAGGTGGCCGTGGATCAGCAGCGCGGGCCGGGACGGGTCCTCGCCCTCGATACGCGCCACGGTCGAGGCGCGGCCCGGGTGCGATTCGAAGATCCGCGGTTCCAGGCCGACCTCGGCGAGCTTCTCGGCGGTCCACTCGGCGGCCTTGCGCTCGCCGGGCCCCGAGTGGTCGCCGTAGTTGCTGGTGTCGATCCGGATCAGCTCGCGGCAGAGGTCCACGACCTCGTCCTCGCCGGTGACGGTCCTGGTCGTGTCCGTGTCGCTCACGCTGCTTCCTCCCGCTGTCACTGCTGGTGGTTCCCCTCATCCTCCCTCCGACCCCGGCCGCGCCCCAAGGCCGGGCCCGGCCCGTCACACGCCGTTCACGCCGGGGCGGGGTCGCGACGGGGGGTGATCGGGCACCCCCGGGAGCCTGGTAATGTTTCCTTCGTCGCCGCGGGGGAAACCCCGTGCGACAGACACCTTGTCCGGGTGGCGGAATGGCAGACGCGCTAGCTTGAGGTGCTAGTGCCCTTTATCGGGCGTGGGGGTTCAAGTCCCCCCTCGGACACCATCAGCGGACACTCCGGTGCTGACCGATACTCGGTCGGCACCGTTTGTGTTGTGGCCGTGCGCCGTGCATGTTCCCTCTCGCGTCGGGCGCCACATGCGCCCCGTGAGCCTCTCCTCACCCACGGTGTGGGACATCTCTCTCCGCTTTGAAGATCACCAGGTCAGAGGTGGTCTGCGGGGCTTCATGGTGCCCCGAACGGCCCTTCCGAGTGGTCGATCAGACGGCATGAACCTAGCGTCGTACTAAGATTTCCGGTTTGTTACGGAGCTGGAGGAGGACAACCCCAGGCAGACCTGCGGGCCCGCCAGCGCCCCGGAGGCTTCCGGGATCGAGACGCGAGGACCCGATGGCAGCCATACACGAGAGCAGTGCTCTCGGCCTGCTCGACGAAGAGCTCAGCGCTGAGATCCACCAGCAGTTCGGCGACACAGGACGTTTTTCGGGAGGTCAGGCGGCCTCCCCCCGCACACTTGTCGACATCTTCGACGCGTCCGTGCGCTCGTACCCGGACGAACTCGCCCTGGACGACGGCACCGTCCAGCTCACCTACCGGGAGCTGGCCGGCGAGGTGGAGCGGCTGCGGCGCGAGCTCGGCGCGGCCGGTGTCGGACTCGGTGACCGCGTGGGCATCCGCGTGCCGTCCGGCACCAACGACCTGTATGTGGCGATCCTCGCGGTCCTGGCCGCGGGAGCCGCCTACGTCCCCGTGGACGCCGAGGACCCCGACGAGCGGGCCGCGTTGGTGTTCGGGGAGGCCGAGGTGCGGGCCGTCGTCGGCACCGCGCACGAGCTGACCGTCAACGGGCGCGGTGACGTGCCCGCCGCGCGCCCGGGCGTCGAGCACGACGCGTGGATCATCTTCACCTCCGGCTCGACCGGCAAGCCCAAGGGCGTCGCCGTCAGTCACCGCAGCGCCGCCGCGTTCGTGGACGCCGAGGCCGCGCTGTTCCTCGCCGAGGACCCGATCGGTCCCGGTGACCGCGTCATGGCGGGCCTGTCGGTCGCCTTCGACGCGTCCTGCGAGGAGATGTGGCTGGCCTGGCGCTACGGCGCCTGTCTGGTGCCGGTCCCGCGCTCGCAGGTCCGCAGCGGCGCCGACCTGGGTCCGTGGCTGGTCGAGCAGGAGATCACCGTGGTCTCCACCGTCCCGACGCTCGCCGCGCTCTGGGAGCCGGAGACCCTCAACGACGTTCGTCTGCTGATCTTCGGCGGCGAGGCCTGCCCGCCCGAGCTGGTGCAGCGGCTGGTCACGGAGGGGCGCGAGGTCTGGAACACCTACGGGCCGACCGAGGCGACCGTCGTGGCCTGCGCCTCACTGATGAGCGGCGAGGAACCGATCCGCATCGGTCTGCCGCTGGACGGCTACGAGCTGGCCGTCGTCGACGAGGCCGGGGAGCCCGTCCCGATGGGCGAGAGCGGTCAGCTGGTGATCGGCGGGGTCGGTCTCGCCCGGTATCTCGACGCCGAGAAGGACGCGGAGAAGTACGCGCCCCTCGAATCGCTGGGCTGGGAGCGGGCGTACCGCAGCGGTGACCTCGTGAAGGCCGAACCGGAGGGGCTGGTCTTCCTCGGCCGTGCCGACGAGCAGATCAAGCTCGGCGGCCGGCGGATCGAGCTCGGTGAGGTGGACGCCGCACTGCAGGCGCTGCCCGGGGTGGCCGGCGCCGCCGCGGCCGTGCGCACCGCCCGCAGCGGCAACCAGCTCCTGGTCGGCTATGTCGTCACCCAGGACGGCTGGGACCACGCGGCCGCGGTGGAGAAGCTGCGCGCCGAGCTGCCCGCCGCGCTCGTGCCGTTGATCGCCCCCGTCGAGGACCTGCCCACCCGCACGTCCGGCAAGGTCGACCGCAACGCGCTGCCCTGGCCGCTGGAGGGTCTGGAGACCGGTGGTCCGGCCGAACAGCTCTACGGCACCGAGGCCTGGCTGGCCGAGCAGTGGGCGGAAGTCCTCGGCATCCCGGTCGCCGGCGCCCGCGACGACTTCTTCGCGATCGGCGGCAGCAGCCTGGCCGCCGCCCAGCTGACGACGAGGCTGCGCACCCGTTACCCGAGCGCGGCCGTCCTCGACATCTACCAGCAGCCCACGCTGCGCAAGCTGGCCCGCCATCTGGAGGCGTCGGCCCAGGACGACGGCGCCCGGCGCACAATCGCCCCGGTGCCGGTCCGCGCCAAGGTCGTCCAGCTGCTGCTCCTGGTGCCGCTGTTCACGCTGCTCGGTCTGCGCTGGACGATCGTGCTGGCCGCGCTCGGCAATCTGCTGCCCGCCTGGTCCTGGCTGCCGACGGCGCCCTGGTGGCTGCTCGCGGTCGGCGGCATCGCGCTGTTCAGCCCGCCCGGACGGCTCGCGATCGCCGCGGGCGGCGCCCGGCTGCTGCTGCGGGGCATCGAGCCCGGCCGGTACGCGCGTGGTGGCGGCGTCCATCTGCGGCTGTGGACCGCCGAGCGGCTGGCGGAGTTCTCCGGGGCTACCACGCTGACCGGTTCCTGGCTGGAGCGGTACGCCCGAGCGCTGGGTGCCAAGGTCGGTCAGGACGTCGACCTGCACTCGCTGCCGCCCGTCACCGGCATGCTCAAGCTGGGCCGGGGCGCCGCCGTGGAGTCCGAGGTGGACCTCTCCGGCTGGTGGCTGGACGGTGACCGGCTGGAGATCGGGCAGGTCAAGGTCGGCGCGCACGCCACCGTCGGCACCCGCAGCATGCTCTTCCCGGGCGCCCGCGTCGGCAAGCGCGCCGAGGTGGCCCCCGGTTCCGCGGTGAACGGGCAGATCCCGACCGGCCAGCGCTGGGCGGGCGCGCCCGCGGTCAAGCTGGGCAAGGCCAAGCGGAACTGGCCCAAGGAGCGCCCGCAGCGCGGCACGTACTGGCGGGTGATGTACGGCCTGACGGGCCTCGTGCTCTCCGCGCTGCCGCTGGTCGCCTGCGGGGCCGCCTTCCTCGTGGCGCACGCCCTCATCGATCCGGCCGCGCCCCTGCGCGGTGCCGCGCTCGCCCTCGTCCCGGCGACGCTGGCGTTCGGAGCGGCGTACGCGCTGCAGATCCTCGTCGGCGTGCGGCTGCTGAGCCTGGGCCTGCGTGCGGGGACGTACCCGACACACAGCCGCACCGGCTGGCAGGCCTGGACGGTCACGCAGCTGATGGACCGCTCGCGCGAGACGCTGTTCCCGCTGTACGCCGGGCTGGTCACGCCGGTGTGGCTGCGGCTGCTCGGGATGCGGATCGGGCGGGGCGCGGAGGTGTCCACGGTGCTGGCGCTGCCGAGCCTGACGACGGTCGGCGAGGGCGCGTTCCTGGCCGACGACACGCTGACCGCGCCGTACGAGCTCGGTGGCGGCTGGATGCGGATCGGGCGCGCGGAGATCGGGCGTCGGGCGTTCCTGGGGAACTCCGGGATGACCGCGCCGGGGCGCAGCGTGCCGGACGGCGGCCTGGTGGGCGTGCTGTCCGCGACGCCGAAGAAGGCGAAGAAGGGCAGTTCCTACCTGGGGCTGCCGCCGGTGAAGCTGCCGCGGAACGCCGAGAGCGGCGACCAGAGCCGGACGTACGACCCGCCGGCCCGGCTGCTGTGGGCGCGCGGTCTGGTGGAGCTGTGCCGGATCCTGCCGGTGTTCTGCTCGGCCGCGATCGCGGGCGGCACGGCGGCCCTGCTGTGCCTGCTCGGGCCGTGGGCCGCGCTGCTGTCGGGTGTCGTGCTGCTCGGGGCCGGAGCGGTGGCCGCGCTGGTGTCGATCGTCGCGAAGTGGCTGCTCGTGGGCCGGCACCACACCGGGGAGCACCCGCTGTGGAGCGGTTACGTGTGGCGCAACGAGCTCGCCGACACCTTCGTCGAGGTCGTGGCGGTACCCTGGCTGGCCGGTTCCGTGCCGGGCACGCCGGTGATGACCGCGTGGCTGCGCGGGCTCGGCGCCCGGATCGGCAAGGGCGTCTGGGTCGAGAGCTACTGGCTGCCGGAGACCGACCTGGTGACCCTCGGGGACGCGGCGACCGTGAACCGGGGCTGCGTCCTGCAGACCCACCTCTTCCACGACCGGATCTTGCGGACGGATACTGTTGTTCTCCGTGAGGGCGCCACGATGGGCCCTGGCGGGATCGTGCTGCCCGGCAGCACGATCGGGGCCCGCACCACCCTGGGTCCCGCGTCGCTCGTCATGGCCGCGGAGTCCGTCCCGGACGACACCCGCTGGCTCGGCAACCCGATCGAGGCATGGCGTCCCTGAACGCGGGCCACTCGGATCTGGGTGTCGCGTGCGAGGCACCGGCGGGAGCGAGTGGTTCGACGGCGCAGGGAGCAGAAGCGGCAGTGGCAGTTCAGCAGTCGGGTGGTTCGGACCCGTACTTTCCGGAACACGGTGATGCCCGTTACCGCGTGCACCGGTACGAGCTCACGCTGGACTACCGTCCTGGTCCCAACCGGCTGGCGGGCAGCGCCCGGATCAGCGCCATAGCGGGTCGCTCGCCGCTCGCCGAGTTCACCCTCAACCTGGCCGACTTCAAGATCGGCCGGGTCAAGGTGGACGGCCGCCCGGCGCACTACACCCATCGCGGCGGCCGGCTGCGGGTCCGTCCCGCCAAGCCGGTCCGTCCGGGTGCCGCCTTCCCGGTCGAGGTGCACTGGTCGGGCAATCCCAAGCCGGTCCCCAGCCCCTGGGGCGGGCTCGGCTGGGAGGAGCTGGAGGACGGGGCTCTGGTGGCCAGCCAGCCGATCGGGGCGCCGTCCTGGTACCCGTGCAACGACCGGCCCGCCGACAAGGCCTCGTACCAGATCTCGGTCACCACTCCATCGGCGTACGCGGTGGTCGCGGGCGGCAGGCTGCTGACCCGTACGACCAAGGCGTCCACCACGACGTGGGTGTACGAGCAGGCCGCGCCGACCTCCAGCTATCTGGTCGGTCTGGCGATCGGCAAGTACCAGACGGTGCTGCTGGGCGACCCGGGGCCGGGCGGGGTGCCGCAGCACGGGCACATCCCGGCGCATCTGCTGCCGGAGTTCTCACGGGACTTCGCGCGGCAGCCGCAGATGATGGACCTGTTCCAGGAGCTGTTCGGGCCTTACCCGTTCGACGAGTACGCGGTCGTGGTGACCGAGGAGGAACTCGATGTGCCCGTGGAGGCTCAGGGGTTGTCGCTGTTCGGCGCCAACCACGTGGACGGGGCCCGGGGTTGGGAGCGGCTGGTGGCGCACGAGCTGGCGCACCAGTGGTTCGGCAACAGTGTGTCCATCGCGGACTGGCGGCACATCTGGCTGAACGAGGGTTTCGCCAAGTACGCGGAGTGGCTGTGGTCGGAGCGGTCCGGCGGGCGCAGCGCGCAGCAACTGGCGGCCGCCGCACACCGGTTGCTGTCCTCGCAGCCGCAGGACCTCCGGCTGGCCGATCCGGGACGCAAGTCGATGTTCGACGACCGGCTCTACGAGCGCGGCGGGCTGGTCCTGCACGCGGTGCGCTGCGCGATGGGCGACGAGGCCTTCTTCCGTATGCTGCGCGGCTGGGCGGGACTGCACCGGGGCGGGGCGGTGACGACCACGACGTTCACGGCCCATGCGAACCGCTACGCGGACGAACCGCTGGACGGCCTCTTCGACGCCTGGGTGTACGGCACCCGGCTGCCCGCGCTGCCGGCCCAGATCCCGGCGCGTCCCACACACCCGCCGACCAACGCCGAGTCGGCGTAGACGGGCGGGGCGGGCAGAATGACCCCCATGTCCCGACGCCCCTCACCGTCCTGTCCCTGCGGTCTCCCGGGGACGTACGAGAAGTGCTGTGGCCGCTTCCACCGGGGTGAGGCGGCGGCACCCACGGCCGAGGCGCTGATGCGCTCGCGCTACAGCGCCTTCGTCCAGCGCGACGAGCCCTATCTGCTGCGCACCTGGCATCCGCGGACCCGCCCCGCCCGGGTCGGCTTCGAGGCCGGGATGCGCTGGACGGGCCTGGAGATCCTGGACACCGCCGACGGCTCGGCCTTCCACGCCACCGGCACGGTGACCTTCCGCGCGTCCTTCAGGGGCGGTGCGCTGCACGAGCGCAGCCGCTTCGAGCGGGTGGAGGGGGCGTGGGTGTACGTGGGCGGGGAGTTCCTCGAGGACTAGAGCGCGCCGAGTTCCGCGTAGAGGCGGACACAGGTGTCGGTTCCGCGGTGCAGGCTGCTGAGGGCGAAGCGTTCGTCGGGGGCGTGGATGTTGTCGTCGGGGAGGCCGAAGCCCAGGAGGAGTGTCCGGGTGCCGGTGGTGGCGAGGTCGCCGACGAAGGGGATGGAGCCGCCCGAGGGCAGCAGGAGGGGCGCCCGGCCGAAGACGGGGGCGGCGGCCCGGCGTGCGGCGGCGACCGCGGGATCGCGGAGGTCCAGCTGGTACGGCCCGCAGGAGGACAGCGGTGTCAGCCGCGCCCTGACCCCGCGCGGGACGCGCTGTGCCAGATGGGTGCGCAGGGCCCGGAACACGGTGGCCGGCCGCTGACCGGGCACCAGACGGACGCCGAGTTCGGCGCCGGCCCGGCGCGGGACGGCGGCACGGGCCGCGGCGTGCAGGGCGGTGACGACCACCGCCGGGCGGACGGTGGCCCGCTCGAAGGCGGAGTGGCCCGGTTCGCCGTGTCCGTACCGGAGTCCTGCCGGGGCGAGGAACTGTTGATCCGTCGGTCCGTCGCGGGCGAGCCGGGCGCGGGTGTCCGGGTGCGGGGGGCGTACGTCGTCGTAGAAACCCTCGACGGCGACACGGCCGTCGGGCCGGTGCAGGCTCGCCACCAACGCGCACAGCGCCTGGGCGGGTTCGGCCACCGCGCCCCCGTAGGCACCGGCGTGCAGGTCGGTGGTGGGGCCGGTGACGTCGAGGCGGACGGCGAGGGAGCCGCGCAGGCCCGTGACCAGGACGGGGGTGTGCGGATCCCGCATCCGGGTGTCGGAGACGACGGCGAGATCGGCGCGCAGGAAGGCGGGACGGCGGAGCAGATGGTGCCTCAGTGCGGGGCTGCCGATCTCCTCCTCGCCGTCGAGGACGATCCGCAGGTTGACGGGCGGGCCCCCGGCCGCCAGCCAGGCCTCGATCGCGGCGAGTTGCGCGACGAGCTGCCCCTTGTCGTCGCTGGCCCCGCGGCCGTGGACGTATCCGGCGTGGACCGTGGGGCGGAAGGGCTGCGTGGCCCAGGCCGATCGCGGTCCGGCGGGCTGCACGTCGTAGTGACCGTAGACGAGCACCACGGGAGCGCCGGGTCGCCGCAGCCACTCGCCGGTGACGTACGGGGCGGCGCGCCCCGGCCGCACGGTGACGGCGTCCAGTCCGATGCGGCGCAGGTGCGCGGCGAGCACCGCGGCACAGGCGCGCAGGTCGGCGCGGTGGGCGGGGTCGGCGCTGACGGTCGGGTGGCGGATCAGGTCGCACAGGAGGGAGAGGGTCCGGGCGCGACGGGCGCGGGTATGGCGGAGTGCGGCGGTCGTACGGGCTCCGCTCGTACGACCGCCGCCGAGGGACGCACTCCCGCCGGGAACGTGGCCCGCGACAGCGGGCCGAACCGTTCCCCCGGGCGCCGTCCGCGCGCGCTCGGCGCCGGCCTCACGGCTTCGGGTCACACACGCGCCCCGTTGAGCGGTGCGGTGGCACGGCCCCGTGTCCCGCCGGCCGGCCCCGTGCCGCGGACCACCGGCGGGGCCGGTGGCCGTGGGCGGGTGACGCGTTGGGCGCCCGCGACGGGCGCGGCGGAGCGGTCCCAGGGCATGCCCCGGCGGTCCTCCTGGCGGACGGCGACGCCGAGCGACTGCGCGCTGGTGAGCCATTCCTCCGCGCTTTCGGCGATCTCCAGCAGAAGCGTCTCGAACTTGGCTCGCTGGGTCTGCAGCAGATGCGGCTGGGCCAGCCAGCGCAGGACCTCGCGGCCGGCGATGCCCATGCGCTGACGCGGCGAGGTGACCAGGCGCTCGCCGAAGTACTGGGCGAGCACGATCTCCACGACGTCCCAGGCGGTGTCGGCGCCGTACAGGCGCCTGATGTCGTCCGAGCCCAGGATGCGGTACGCCTCGTCGAGGAGTTGCATGACCTCGACGCGGAGCACGTTGACATGGCCGTACGAGGTGAACTTCAGGTTGTTGCGCAGGTCCAGGCCGGCCCGGCGGACCACGGCGATGCTGCCGAAGCTCGGGTCGTAGGCCCGCTCGCGCACCACGTCCGCGATCCGCTTGTCGCGGTGGAAGAGCGCGACCTGGTTGACGAAGTGCTCGAGGAGGCCGTGGAAGTCGCCGTTGGCGCGGGAGCCGGAGGGGACGGGCGCCCTGCCGTAGCCGAAGGCACGGCGGTAGGCGGCCAGTCGGTCCCGGCGCGTGTAGCGCAGCACCTCGCGGCGGTCGAACTGGTAGAGCGCGTACGCGCCCGCACCGCTGGACAGGTACACGGCGCCCGCGCGGAACAGCTCCTGGAGCTTCTGCACGGCGCGGAACACGCCGATCATCTCGTGCTGGTAGATGTAGTAGAGGTCGGCCATCGCCACGAGCCGCTCGGAGGACACCGTCTCGTCGTACGGCTCGATCGCCTGCGGCAGCCGGGTCTTGCCGAGCTCGTCTGCGGCCTGGTCGCCGATGCCGACCAGTTGGGCGAGGCCCTTGTCCGGCGGCGGCTTCTGCTCCAGGTCCGCCTTGACCGCGGACTGCAACAGGTCGTCGATCTGCTTCGTCAGCACGTCCGCCAGCTGCGGATCGGCGACGAGCTGCGCGGACAGCCGGTCGGTGACGGTCTCCCGGAGGGCCGCGATGCGGTCGAGGAAGGCCTGGTAGTCCTGTTCGTTCGCCATGGGTCTCCTCCGTCAGGTCGTCAGGGCGTCGACCGTGTTGCTGCGGATGCCGCCGGGGTTGACCAGGGTCACCACCCAGGTGAGGTCGCGGTCCCGTGGCACGCCGTTGAACAGGGCGGTCGCTCGTCCCGGCTTGGTGGTGTCCACGGTGCCGGAGACGATGACGGCCCAGTCCGGCCGTTCGAGGGCGGAGAGCTCCGCCGTGGCGCCGGGGAGGAAGCCGCTGCCGACCAGGCGGACCCGCAGGTGGTGCCCGCTGTGCTTCTCTGCCTCGGCGAAGACCACGAGCGGAGGCTCGCCGCGCTGCACCGCGTGGGCCAGCCTCGCCGTGTCGGTGAGTTGCTGCGCCAGTTCGCCGAGGGCGCGCACCACCCGCCCGGTCCGCAGGCCGTCGGGCAGCGCAACGCCGCTGGGCAGAGTGCCGCTGCGGGCCAGAGCGAGGGTGCGGCGCACCAGGTCGGCGAGCTGGTCCAGGATGGGGGTGATCGCGACGACGCCGTCCTTGCCGGCCTCCCGGATCAGCCGGGGTGCCTCGCTGGTACTGACCCGGACCACCCAGTCCAGCAGGTCGGAGAAGAGGATCGAGGGCAGGCCCGACGAAGCGGGGAACTCCAGCCTGATCGTCTGGCGCTGGGCCGCGTCGATGAAGACGGACTCCAGCGTGAAGACGGCTTCCTCGACGGACTGTGCCACCACGTCCAGGTTGCGGGACAGCCGGATCAGAACCGTGCCGAGCGAGGTGTCCGGGGTGGTGCCGTCGAACAGCTGGCGGTACGTCTGCCAGCCTGCTTCCAGGGCCAGCACGTGGTCGACGACGATACGGAAGTTGGTGACGATCCGTTCCTCGTCGAGTGTGCCGACGCGGCCGGTGTTCAGCCCGAAGCGCTCGCGGAGCTGGGCGAGTTGCCCGCCCACCGAGTCCGGATTGAGTGGCGTGCCGGTGACGTGGGGACCGGCCAGCAGGGTGAACAGCTCGTTCACCCGCTGGATGCGCGGCCCGCCCTCCACGGCCAACTCGTCGACCAGCTCTCCCAGTTCCGACCGCACGATGGTACGGATGGCCTCGGTGTCCTGCGGATCGGCGGCCGGGTCCAGGGGTTGCAGGCCGTCGAGCAGGGGGGTGACCTGGTCCAGGGCGTTCTTGGCCCGGTTGTAGATGCTCGCCTGCGCTCCGGTGAGCGCGCCCAGGTCTGCCTGGACGGCGTAGCCGCGCGGGTGCCAGGTGAACTCCGTGTGCCCCTCCACCTCCCGCAACTCGAAGGCCCCGGTCAGCGCCGCCTGGAAACCCGAGGTGTTGGAGCCGGGACGCCAGCCGAGCACATCCCGCAGGGCGCCCTCGACGATCTGCCCGTAGGTGGCCGAGCGGTCTCCGCCGACGACCGGGGCGCCGCGGCCGGAACCGATGTCCTCGGTGAGAACGGGGAACGAGGACAGGTCGCTGAGCACCTGGCCGGAGGGGGTCGTCCTGCCGCCCCTGCCGGGCGGGCGGGTGACGACGAAGGGTACGACGGGCGTGGAGTTCACGTCGACGGTGGTCCACTGGACCGGTTCCCCGTATCCGGGATCGGCGGAAAGCAGGTAGACACCGGCACGGTCGACGACGAGTTCGTAGTCGCCGTCGTCGTCGGTGTGCGTCGTGTCCAGTTCTTCCGTTCCGTCCTCGCTGTGGATCGTCACCCTCACGTGGGGGACCGGGTGACCTTCCTCGTCCGTCACCTCCCCGCTGATGCCGTGTGTCTCCTCGGTGGCGAGCCGGAGGAACCTGAAGCGCTCCGAGATGTCGTGCTCCTTGCCTCGGGCGGCCTTGCAGAGCGCCCGCCGGTACCTGGGGTCGACGTCGACACCGTGTGTGCCGCACTTGGCGTGGGACAGGTCGTCGACGGCGATGTCCGCCATGCCCGGAGCGACGGTGTCGAAGACGCACCGGCCATGGCCGTCGGTGCGCTCCCTCCGGGAGTCGGTCTCGTCTCGGGCGTCGGACGGCACGAGCCGGAAGACCGCTCCGACCACCGGTTTTCCGTCCACTGCGGCTTCGATCACGAAACGGGCGAAGTCGCGCCGGTACACCAGTCGCTTCGGCTCATCGGCCAGCGGGTCCACTCCCATGGGGTGTTCGGTGGCCTTGGGGTCGAGCGGTGCGTAGAACCCGCCGCTGCGGGCGACAACGTCGACGCTCTCGCCCTTGGCCGCCGCGTGGATGAGGCCGTCCGGCCCGCTGACGTAGTCGACACCCGCCACGGCGGCCCTGGCACCCGGCGCCGTCCGACCCTCCGGGGTGACGGTCAGCAGTCGCACGAGCTGCGTGCCGGCTTCGGGCAGTAGCACGACGTACGGCTCCTTCCCGCGCTGTCCGCTCCGGGCCGCCAGGACCAGATCGGCGGGCTCGCCACCGCCCGAGGCCCGCACGTCGGTGAAGCCCACGGGTGTGTCCGGTCGCGCGGCGACCGTGTAGGTGCCCGGCTCGAGTGCGCAGGTGATGAGCCCCTGCTCGTCCGAGGGCCCCACCGTGATCGGTGGCCCCCCGGTCGTCCGGGAGAGCTCCAATGTGACGTTGTGCGGTTTCGGCCAGGCCTTCGGATTCGGTTCCCCGGCGTCGGGAGTGGGCGCGAGGTAGACCTGGATCGTGAGTGTGGGCATCGTGCTCTCCTTCCTCTCCAGGTCAGCGGCCGACGCCGGACGTGGAGCACGGGCTGGTCAGCGCGGCGGTCTGCCGGCATCGGGCGTCGGGCGCGGTCTTCGCGCCTGCCCGGGTGAACCGGAGGGTCACGGTCATCGCCTCGCCAGTTCCGTGTAGAAGTTGCGGGTGATCACGCCCGGGCGGGCGAGGCGGCGGTCCAGGGCGGAGCGGGTGGCGCCGATCAGGAAACGGGCCGGGATGATGCCCGGGTCGGTTCCGGCGGCGAGGCGTTCGGCGGCTTCCCGCTGCATCGCGTACTCCTTGGCGCCGAAGGGCAGCACCTGGGCGAGGGTGCGGCGGCCGAGCTCGGGGAACGGCCGGAAGCAGAGGGCGTCGACGACCGCGGGGTGGGCGGCCTGGAACGTGGCCAGCAGGTCGCGGGGCAGGGTGCCGGCCCGCGGGTCGGGATAGATCGCGGCCCACAACCGCCCGTACCGCTCGGCCTGTTCCTCGAACCCCGTCCTGCGCAGCAGCTCGATCGAGATCCAGGCCCGCAACCAGGGCGTCGGATGCGGACCGTGCGGGCTGTACGTCAGGACGGTCGCCGGGGCGCGGCCGATCACGTCGAGCAAGGACCCGACCACGGCGGGGCCGCCGAGCAGAAGGGCGCACAGGTCGGCGTAGATCTCACGGTTCCAGCGGACCCAGGTGCGCACGACGGCGGGCGGGCAGCCCTCGTCGAGGAGCCGGCGGGCGATCGCGCGGGGCACGGCCTGGTCGAGGCCGAGGTCGCTCTGGAGGTTGTGGGAGACCTCGTGAAGCACCGCGCCCAGGGTCCAGGGGTTGACCAGTCGGTGGTAGGGCAGTTGGACCAGCGGGAACGGGTTGAGACGTCGGCCGAGGCGGCGCAGCGGGATGCCGCGGCGGAAGGTGGCCGGGGAGAATCCGGTGCGCATGAAGGAGAAGGGGGGCGGGGCCGGCAGCGGTTTGGCCTCGCCGACACCGAGGTAGGCGGCCTGGTAGCAGGACAGGGCGATGCGGTCGCACGACAGCAGGGCGTCCGCGAACACGGTCTGGCGCTGGCCGAACAGCTCGAAGTAGAAGTCCCAGATCCGTTCGACCTCACGCACCCAGTCGTGGGCCTGCTCCTTGGCCGTCAGCAGCCTCTGCAGGCGCCCGGTGACGGGCCGGGCCTGCGCAGCGCGGGCCAGCTCCCGAACCTGCTCGCTCTGCCGCAGCAGTTCACCACGCAGCTGGCGCAACAGCGCGTTGACGGCCTGCAGATGTCCGGCGGTGGGCGCCGCAGCCCCGCTCCCGAACTCCCCTGCCCGGAAGGGCCGCAGGGCCGCGGCATGCCGGGTGACGTTCAACCCCTGCGCACGGAGCCAGGGTTGGCGGACGGGGACGACGACGGGGGCGGGACGGACGGGGCGACCGGACTGGACGACGGCGGTCCCTGGGTCCGGGGTGGGGATCGGAGCCCCGGGGGCACGGCGGACCTGTCCCGGGGGACGGGCTGGCATACCGGCGGAGGCGGAGACCCGGGGCTGCGCGGCGAGCACCGGACGGACCCCCGAGCGGGGTGCGCCCGAGCGCGGGACGTCCGTGCGGGGGACGCCCGAACGGGAGGCGCCCGCACCCGATGTACGGGCCCGGTCGCGGGCCGTCGGCGCGCTCATCGTCGGCCTCCGGCCGGAACCCGGGAGCGGACCGTGCCCCCGGACCGCGGCCGCCGTGCGGCACGTCGCGGCGTCCGCCCCGGGTCGGCCGGGGCGGCAAGGTCCGGTTTTCCGGAGGGGATTTTCCGGGCCGCCCGGTCGCACGGCGTGGCTGCGGTCATCGGGGGCCTCCGTCAGATGCCGTAGGGCCTGCGTGGGCGGGCCGGGCGGTAGGCGGGGACCGGGACCCACGCGACGGACAGGGCGGGCAGGCCGGGGGGAGGGGCGGCCACGCGACGAGGCCCGTACCGGCGGCGCGTCGCCGGGACGACCGTCGGCCGTCCGTACGGTCCGGGGCCGGTCACGCCCGTCGGGACCGCCGCCACCGAGCGCACGGCGGCGGCCGAGACCGGCGCCACTCCGGGAGCACCCGACCGTACGGCCTGGTGGTACCGGCGGTCCATGGTCCGGGCTCGCCGCAGCACCGCACGGCGCCTGCGCGGGTCGGACAGGACCGCCGCCGTCTGGCCGGCCAGGGTACGGGCGGCCGAGCGTGCCGTGACCGGACGGCCCCGGGCCACCTGCCGGGCCAGGCTGCCGGCGGTGCGTACGGCGATGGTGGGGAGCGCCCGGACCAGGGGCCGTGTCGCGGGATTGCGGCGCAGGGTGCGGGTCACGCCCGCGAGGCCGCGGACCAGTTGCGGAGCGTGGCGGATGACGGCCGGCGCGGCCCGGCGCGCCAGGCCCACGGCGATGGGCGCCAGCGCGCCGATGAACGCCTCGGCCTCCTCCTCGGACTCCGCCTCGGCGGCGGCATGTCCCAGGTGCTCCATCAGGGCGTCCGGGTAGATCCGCCGAAGGGGATTGGTCATCCCCTCCGCCTCGGACTCGGACTCGTACTCGTACTCGAACTCGCCCTCCGCTTCGTACTCGTGGAGGAACTCCTCCTCGAACTCCCTGTGATGGAGGCTCTCTTCCTCGAACTCCTCCTCGAACTCGCCCTCTGTCTCGAAGAGATACTCCTGCTCCGAGCCCCCGCCGCCCAGGGCACCGAGTGCCGAGCGCGCCGCCCGGCCGGCCAGTCCCGCGAGGGAGGACAGGAACTCCTCGCCTTCGAACTCGCCCTCGCCCGCGAACTCGTACTCGCCCTCGTACTCGTACTCGCTCTCCAGGGCGCCTTCGCCCTCGTAGAGGTTCTCCCACTCCCCCTCCAGCTCGGGGAGCGGCGCCGCGCCGGACGTCCTGGGACCGGCACCGTTGGTGGTCGTGCTCATGGCCGCAGTCCTTCCTGTGGCTCAGCGCGGGGCCGAGTAGCCGGGGCGGCGGAGCCGCGCGCCCGCGTAGGGGCGGCGGGTCCGGGCGGCGGGGCTGGTGGCACGGACCGCGGTCGCGGCGCGCACGTTGCGCTGCAGTGCCCGGGCCGTCTGCTGCGGGCTGCCCAGGACGCGCCGGGTCTGCCCGGCCATGACGCGGGCGGCGGTACGGCGGTCGGCGGGCCGGCCGGCCGCGGCGCGGGCGCCGAGGACACGGGCCGTACGGCGGACGATCAGCGGCACGGCTCGCACGGCGGGCCGGGTGGCACGCTGCCGGCGCAGCAGCCGGGTGAGGACGCAGGTGGCCCGCACCAGATGCGGCAGCAGCCGGCGCAGGGCGGCCCGGTCCCGGGCGGACAGCGCGGAGACGGTCGCGGCGCCGATCATCGCCTCGGCCTCGGCCTCGGTCTGCGCCTGCGCGGCGACGGCGGCCATCATCTCGGCCAGCGCCTCCTGCTGGGTCAGCGGTCGGGTCGCCTCCTCCTCCGCCTCGGCCTCGAACTCCCCCTCGCCCTCCTCCTCGTAGAGGTACTCCTCCTCGAACTCGCCCTCGCCGAGAGCCCGGGCGGCGACGCTCCCGAGAGCCCCGCCGAGGGGTCCGCCGATGGCGGTGCCCACCATCGGGGCGGCCACCCGCGCGACCTGGCGCAGGATCGGGGCGGCCCGGCGGACGAAGGAACGGATCCGGCGGAAGAAGGCCTCCTCCTCGAACTCGCCCTCGTACTCGCCCTCCCACTCGCCTTCGTACTCCCCCTCGTACTCGCCCTCGCCCAGGAGTCCGCCGAGCGCACCGGCGATCCGGCCGAGGAACTCCTCGCCCTCCTCCTCGCCTTCCTCCTCGAAGAGGTACTCCTCCTCGCCGGCGCCCTCGAACTCGCTCTCCAGGGCGGCCTCGTCCTCGTACTCCAGCTCGGCCTGGCGCATGTGCATCGCCGCCTCTCGTCACGCGGTCGGACAACTCACCCTGGTCATGGCGGAGTTGGCCTACCAGTCGCACGTACTGCGGTCGGCCGTACCGGTCGGGTTCGGATGAGCGTCCCTCGGACGTGCTACACGCAAATGGGGCACAGGGGGGTCGCACCCGCTGTTAAAGTGCGCTCATGCCGACGGGCGTGGAACCGGGTGAGGTCCCGGCCGCTGCAGGCAAGGGGGCTGGCGATGACGGACGGGGCAGGTACCGGACTACTGGCCAGGGAGCGGACCGCCGCAGAAGTCGAGGCGCTGGCGGTGGAGTTGATCGCCAAGCTCGCCGCCGGTGACGGACATGTGCTGCTGGACCTGGAGATCGACGGCGTACGGTGTCTGGTCCTGCGGGGCGACCGGACGGGGCCCGTCTCCTTACTGAGCCCGCGCGAGCTGGAGATCGCCCGCATGGTCGCCTGCGGTCACCCCAACAAGACGATCGCCTCGGTCCTGGAGATCAGCACCTGGACCGTGGCCTCCCATCTGCGTCGCATCTTCATGAAGCTCGACGTGACGTCCCGGGCGGCGATGGTGAGCCGGCTGACGTCGGGTGACCAACAGCTGAAGCCCGATCCCATGGAGTTGACCTAGTCATGGTGTCCCGATGGGACCGCTGGCCCCAGCCGGGGACGCCATGGCCGATGCCTTCGTCGTGCTGCCCCTCGGCGTGACGGCGCGGGGCGCGCGGGAGTGACCGCCCCCGGGCTGTCGTCCTAGGGCGCCAGGATGTCCAGCTCCTGGAGCGCCCCCACCGTGATCTCCCGGGTGAGTTCCTCCGCGCGGGCCGCGTCGCCCGCTCGTACCGCCTCGGCCACCTGGACGTGGAGGGTGACGGCGGCGGGGTCGGGGTCCTCGAACATCACGTCGTGGTGGGTGCGGCCGGAGAGGACCTCGGCGACGACGTCCCCGAGGCGGGCGAACATCTCGTTGCCCGAGGCGGCGAGGATCACCCGGTGGAAGGCCACATCGTGGACGAGGTACTCCTCCAGCTTGTGGCCGCGGGAGTTGGCGACCATGCCGAGGGCGCACTGGGTGAGTTCGGCGCACTGCTGGGCGCTGGCGTTCCTCGCCGCGAGAGCGGCGGCGACCGGTTCGACCGCCGAGCGCAGCACGGTCAGTGAGCGCAGCTGACGGGGGCGGTCGGCGCCGGCCAGGCGCCAGCGGATGACCTGCGGGTCGTACACGTTCCACTCGGCCTCGGGGCGCACCGTCACGCCCACGCGCCGACGTGACTCGACCAGGTGCATGGACTCCAGGACCCGGACCGCCTCCCGCATCACCGACCGTGAGACGTCGAAACGCTGTGCCAGCTCGTCGGTGCGCAGAACGCTGCCCGGCGGGTACTCGCCCGCTGTGATCGCGGGGCCGAGGGTGTCCAGTACACGGCCGTGCAGCCCCCGGCCCGCTGTGCTCATGCACTCAGAGTACGGGGTGGATCACCGAGACAAAAAGTCAGACTTATTTATGTCAGGGTCTTGAAATCGTCGTACCTAATCGGCTTCAGTTACGTCGACATCATGTGTCGAAGAGGACAGTGAGGCAGCGATGAGCACCCCCCATGTCGTCGTGGTCATGGGCGTCGCGGGCACCGGGAAGACCACCATCGGTCCCCTGCTCGCGGCGCGGCTCGGCGTTCCGTACGCCGAGGGCGACGACTTCCATCCGCCGGCCAACATCGCCAAGATGTCGGCCGGTGTCCCGCTCGACGACGAGGACCGGTGGCCGTGGCTCGACGCCATCGGCGCCTGGGCGCACGAGCGGGCCGGGCTCGGCGGGGTGGTCAGCAGCTCGGCGCTGAAGCGGTCGTACCGCGACCGACTGCGCGCCGCGGCCCCCGGTGTCGTCTTCGTCCACCTCACGGGCGACCGCGCCCTGATCGAGGACCGGATGTCGCATCGGCAGGGTCACTTCATGCCGACGGCGCTGCTCGACTCCCAGTTCGCCACCCTCCAGCCGCTCCAGGCGGACGAGCCGGGTGTCGCGGTGGACGTCACCGGCAGCCCCGAAGAGATCACCGAACGGGCCATGAAGGCGCTGAGCGCACTCCCCCACCCGGCCCGGTAAGACCCCCTACCCCACTCCCCGTACCTGCAAGGGACCACCGTGACCAGACTCAGCGTCGAGATGCTGGCAGCGGACGCACCCGAGCCGATCACCTCGGCCGGCCACGCTCAGCTGGGCATCGCCGTACTCGTGGGCATCGCCGTCATCGTCGTGCTCATCACCAAGTTCAAGCTGCACGCCTTCCTTTCCCTGACCATCGGCTCGCTGGTGCTCGGCGCCGTCGCGGGGGCCCCGCTGGACAAGGTCATCCTCAGCTTCACCACCGGACTCGGCACCACGGTCGCGAGCGTCGGTGTGCTGATCGCCCTGGGGTCCATCCTCGGCAAGATGCTCGCCGACTCCGGCGGAGCGGACGAGATCGTCGACACCATCCTCGCCAAGGCCGGCGGCCGGGCGATGCCGTGGGCGATGGTACTGATCGCCTCGGTCATCGGACTCCCGCTGTTCTTCGAGGTCGGCATCGTGCTGCTGATCCCGGTCGTGCTGATGGTCGCCAAGCGCGGCAACTACTCCGTGATGCGCATCGGCATCCCGGCGCTCGCCGGTCTGTCCGTGATGCACGGTCTCGTCCCGCCGCACCCCGGTCCCCTGGTCGCGATCGCCGCGGTGAAGGCCAACCTCGGTGTGACGCTGGCGCTGGGCATCCTGGTCGCCATCCCGACGGTGATCATCGCCGGCCCGCTGTTCTCCAAGGTCGCGGCCCGCTGGGTGGACGTGCCCGTCCCCGAGCGGATGCTGCCGCCGCGCGCCTCCGAGGAACTGGAGAACCGCCCCGGCTTCGGCGCCACCCTGGCGACGGTCCTGCTGCCGGTCGTGCTGATGCTGTCCAAGGCACTGGTCGACATCGTGATCGACAACCCCGACGACATCACCCAGCGCGTCTTCGACGTCATAGGCAACCCGCTGATAGCCCTGCTCGCGGCGGTGCTCGTCGGCATCTTCACGCTGCTGCGGCCCGCCGGGTTCGGCCGGGAGCGGCTCACTCCGCTGGTCGAGCAGGGACTCGCGCCCATCGCCGGCATCCTGCTGATCGTCGGCGCGGGCGGCGGCTTCAAGCAGACGCTGATCGACACCGGCGTGGGCCAGATGATCCTGGACATCTCCAAGGACTGGTCGATCCCGGCGCTGCTGCTGGCCTGGCTGATCGCGGTGATCATCCGGCTCGCCACCGGTTCGGCGACGGTGGCGACGGTCTCGGCGGCCGGTCTGGTCGCCCCGCTCGCGGCCGACATGTCGACCACGCACACCGCCCTGCTGGTCCTGGCCATCGGCGCCGGCTCGCTCTTCTTCAGCCATGTCAACGACGCCGGTTTCTGGCTGGTGAAGGAGTACTTCGGGCTGAGCGTCGGCCAGACCATCAAGACCTGGTCCGTCATGGAGACCATCATCTCCGTGGTCGCGGGCGGCCTGGTCCTGCTCCTCTCACTGGTCATCTAGGAGTACGAGGATGAGTCACCCCCTGTTCGACATCAGCGGCCGCAGGGCCCTGGTCACCGGCTCCAGCCGGGGCATCGGGCTGGCCCTGGCCCGGGGCCTGGCGGAGGCCGGCTGCACGGTGGTCCTCAACGGCCGGGACGCCGACCGCCTCACCAAGGCGGCCGCCGACCTGCCCGGCGACGTCCACACGGCCGTGTTCGACGTGACGGACGGTTCCTCGGTGAGGGCCGGCCTGGCGGACGTCGAACAGCGGGTCGGCCCCCTGGACATCCTCGTCAACAACGCGGGCATGCAACTGCGCGCCCCGCTCCTGGAGTTCACCGACGCCGACTGGCACCGCATCCTGGACACCAACCTCACCAGCGCCTTCCTCGTCGGCCGGGAGGCGGCCCGGTACATGACGGCCCGCGGTCACGGAAAGATCGTCAACATCTGCTCGCTGCAGAGCGAGGTGGTCCGCCCCGGCATCGCGCCCTACGCGGCCACCAAGGGCGCGCTGAAGATGCTGACCAAGGGCATGTGCGCCGACTGGGGCCCGCACGGTGTGCAGGTCAACGGCCTGGGGCCGGGCTACATCGAGACGGAGCTGACTCAACCACTCGTCGAGGACGAGGAGTTCAGTGCCTGGGTGCGCCGCCGCACCCCGGCCGGCCGCTGGGGCCGTACCGAGGACCTGGTGGGCGGGGTGCTCTTCCTGGCCTCGCCCGCCGCGGACTTCGTCGGCGGACAGGTGCTGTACGTCGACGGCGGAATGACGAGCGTGCTGTGAAGGGGGCCGCGGGGATGCTCGGTTGTGTGATCCACGGTCAGGACGACCTGCGCGTCGAGGAGCTGCCGGTCCCGGAACCCGCCCCGGGGCAGGCCCTGGTGGCCGTCCGCTACGGCGGGGTCTGCGGGTCCGACCTGCACTACTGGAGGCACGGCGGGGTCGGCGACTTCCGCCTGAGGGAGCCGATGCTGCTCGGGCACGAGGTCGTCGGGACGGTCCTCGCGTACGGCTCTCCGTCCCCCGCAAGTCCCGCCGCGGGTACGGCCGTCGCCGTGCACCCGGCGAGTCCCTGCGGTGCCTGCCCGGAGTGCGTGGACGGACGCCGGAACGTCTGCCGGGACACCCGCTACCTCGGCAGCGCGGCTCGCCTCCCCCACGTACAGGGCGGATTCGCGGCCCGAGTGGTCGTCCCGGCCGAGCAGTTGAGGCCGCTTCCGGAGGGGCTGGAGCTGCGCCGGGCGGCCCTCGCCGAGCCGCTGTCCGTCGCCCTGCACGCGGTGCGCCGGGCCGGTGACGTGACCGGCAGGCACGTCCTGGTCACCGGCGCCGGGCCCATCGGCTGTCTGGTCGTCGCGGCGGCCAGGGCCGCGGGCGCCGCACGGGTCACGGTCACCGACCTGCTCCCCGCCGCCCTGGAGTACGCGCGCCTCGCCGGCGCCGACACCCTCGTACGGGCCGACGACCCGGACGATCCCGGGTGGCCGTCCGAGGTGGACGTGGCCGTGGAGGCGTCCGGGGTGCCGGCGGGGCTGGACACCTGTCTGCGGCTGGCGCGGCGCGGCGCGGTCGTGGTCCAGCTGGGGATGCTGCCGCCGGGACCCTCTCCTTTCGCCGGCAATCTCGTCGTCAGCCGGGAGATCGAACTGCGGGGCGCCTTCCGCTTCGACACCGAGTTCGACGAGGCGCTGCGGCTGCTGGCGGCCGAGCCCGCCTTCGACGGGCTCGTCAGCGCGGTGGTCCCGGTGCCGGAAGCGGTGTCGGCCTTCGCACTGGCGGCGGACCGGAGCCGGTCCTGCAAGGTGCTGCTGGACTTCGGGACTTCCTGAACATTCCCCAAGGATCAGCCGAATACGGGTTCCCCGGGCGCGTGGCCGCCCGCATGATGAGGAGATCCCCGGACCTGGGAGCTCCGGGGGCGGACCGTGTCGGGGGGCGTGATGGCGGTTTCCCTCGGGATGCGTATCTCGGGGCTGCTCGTGGCGGGAGCGGTGGCGGTGGCCGTCGCGGCCTTCGGCGGTGACGGCAGTGGCGGCCCGGACGGCGGAGGCGGCGGCAGCTCGATCGTGACCACCGGTCCGACGGTCACCGACGGCCCCCGTACGGCACCCCCCTCCCCCACCCCCCGTCAGTCACCGGCCGGGGAGGCCACGGGGACCGTAGGCCCGGACGTTCCGCGCCACCGTCCCGGCGCCGCGACTCCCCGTCGCAGCTCCCCCACGACCTCTCCCGGCCACAGCAGCAGCCTTCTTCTGAGCCCGGGTTGGCTTCCGCCCGGGCCGGCCTCCCCCAACGCCGACCCCACGCCGGACCCGGCCGGTGTCTACGACCAGCTCCGGGACCCGGGCCGGTGCCGGGCCGCCCGCACGGTCGTCCCGGCGGCCTCCGCCGACCCCGAGTGGCGGGTGCTGCGGGCTCTGGCCACCGCCTGTCTCGCCGTACAGGGCCGGGGCGGGGGTTGGGCGACGGCGGCCGACGACTACGGCGCGCTGGCCGGCAAGGTCGGCACCTGCAAGGGGCGCGCCGCCTACGCCGTCCTCGGCGGGCTGCTGGAACTGCACCGGCTGCACCCCCACGCCACCGTGCGGCTGAAGGCCTCCTCGAGCTCCGCGCCCGCGTGCGCCTACCGGATCGCCGGGGTGGACACCGAGGTGGCCCAGCCCGGCGACACCGTCGGGATCGAGCTGCACGGCACCTGCTTCGACCCCGCCGAACTGCCCAGGTTCGCAAGCGTGTCCATCGGCGGGCGCGCGCTGCCCGTGCCGCCCGTGCTGCGCTCCGTGTCGGGCGACGAAGTGGTGCTGTCGGCGGTCGTACCGGTCCTGGCTTCCTATCCGGCATCCGTCGACGTGGTCGTCCGCTACGGCAGCACCGAGGCACGTCTGAAGGACGCCTTCACGGTGGTGGCACCCACCGTCACGGTCCCGTCACCGGGCCAGAGCTCGCCGCCGCCGGAAGGGGCGCGGCCGCCCGCCGGGCCCGGCTCACGGACGCCAGAGAGGGTGTTCCCGCTTCGCCCACTCCCGGCTCACCTTCCCCGTCCGTAGGCCACTGCGGGCCTCCGGGTCGCCGATCGCCATGCCGATGTGCCCGGCGATGACGATCCCGATGGTCAGCGCCAGCCAGTCGTGCACGAAGGTCGCGCTGGTGCGCCACACGATCGAGGTGAGATGGGTGAACCACATGATCAGGCCCGTGCCGAGCATCACCAGTGTGGCCCCGGCGATCCAGGACGCGTAGATCTTCTGCCCCGCGTTGAACTTCGCAGCCGGACGCGAGGAGCGGCGCTTGTCCCGGCTCACCACCGCCAGCAGCCACGTCTTGTCGTGCGGCCCGAAGCGGTTGAGGTGCCCGAGGTCGGCGCGGAAGTGCCGGGAGACCAGGCCCACCAGCACGGGCACCGGCAGGGCGAGCCCGGCGCACTCGTGGACGCGGACCACCAGCTCGCGGCGGCCGACCAGTTCCGCGAACTGCGGGACGTAGAGGAAGGCGGCCGTCACCACGCACACACCCATCAGCGCGGCCGTGGTCCGGTGCACCCACTTCTGGACCGGTCCGAACCGGCGGACCTCGGTGGCGGCCGGGGTGTGCGCCTCAGCTCGTAGGGTCATCGTCGCGTCCGTTCGAGTTGCCGACCCAGGCGTCCACGTCGTAGCCCCGGTGCTCCCAGTAGCCGCGCTTGACGTGCTCGGTGACGGTGATGCCGGAGAGCCACTTGGCGGACTTGTAGAAGTACATCGGCGCCACGTACAGGCGGACCGGTCCGCCGTGGTCGTGACCGATCTCCTTGTCCTGCATGCGCAGCGCCACCAGGACGTCGGAGCGGCGCGCCTGGTCGAGGGTGAGGCTCTCGGTGTACGCGCCGTCGAAGCAGGTGAAGTGGACCGCCCCGGCGCCGGACCGCACGCCCGCCGCGTCCAGCAGGTCGGACAGCCGTACCCCTTCGAAGGGGGTGTCCGGGACCCGCCAGCCGGTCACGCACTGGACGTCCTTGACCAGCCGGGTCTGCGGCAGGGCGCGCAGGTCCTCGAGCGTGTAGGTCTTCGGGCGGTCGACCAGTCCGCCGACGGTGAGGCGGTAGTTCGAGGCGTCCTTGTGCGGTACCGAAGTGGTCACCGAGTAGTAGCGGAAACCACCGCCGTTCGGGAGCAGACCGGTCAGGCCGGTGGGGTCCTTGCCCGCGGCGGCGCCGAGGAAGCTCTCCAGGGCGCGCTGCACGGTGGGCGCGGTCACCACGCCGAGGGCGCCCAGGCCGATGGTGCCGAGCAGGACCCGGCGGCCGACCGGGGTGCCGCGTTGCGTGGGCGGCGCCGGTTTGCCCGGCTCCTCGGGTTGTTCGGGGTTCACGTATCCATTCGAACACCCGCGGGCCCGGCCGGACCAGGAATCGCGGGTGCTCGTCAGGGTTCCGTAAGCACTTCTTACGGCGTTCTCAGAAAACGCCCCGGTGCCATGCGGTCGACGCCGCGGCGCTACGCCGTCTCCTGGGCCGCCTTGTCCAGCTGGAACGCCTCGTTGCCGAGCCCGATACGGGCGTGGGCCTCGGGTGTACGCGAGCGCAGGATGAGGCCCTGGACGAGACCGACGACCAGGGCGAGGCCGATGGTGCCGGGCAGCACCCAGCTCAGCGCCGAGTCGGGGCCGGCGCCGACCAGGACGTCGAAGTCCTTGACCGTGTAGCCGGCGATCACCAGCAGGGCGACGGCGGCGAGCGCCGAGGTCACCAGCCGCCAGGCCTGCGCGCCCACGGCCCCGCGCCGGGCGAAGAAGACGATCACCGACACGGAGGCGGCCGCCATCAGCACGATCACCCCGAGCGCGCCGATGTTGCCGAACCAGGTGAACAGGTGCAGCACGGGCGCCGTCGGATCACCGGTGGGCTTGTCGTCGGCGACCGCGAAGACGATCACGATCACCGCCGCGACGGCCGTCTGCAGCAGCGAGCCGGTGCCGGGGGCGCCGCTGGTGCCGGTGGTGCGGCCGAAGGCGCGCGGCAGCAGGCCCTCGCGGCCCATGGCGAAGGTGTAGCGGGCGACGACGTTGTGGAAGCTGAGCATGGCGGCGAACATGCCGGTCACGAACAGCACGTGCAGCACGTCGGTGAAGGTTCCGCCGAGGCGGGAGTCGGTCAGCGAGAAGAGCATGCCGGCGCTCTCCTTCTGGGCCACCCCGACGACCTGGGAGGGTCCCGCGGCGACGGTCAGCGCCCAGCAGCTGACGGCGAAGAAGACGGCGACGCCGCCGACCGCGAGGAACATCACGCGCGGCACCAGGATGTGCGGCCTGCTGGTCTCCTCCGCGTACACGGGGGCCTGCTCGAACCCGAGGAACGCCGCGATGCAAAAGCACAGGGCGGTGCCGACGCCCGCGCCGCTGAGGGTGTCGGGGTTGAAGGCGTGCAGCGACAGGCCCTGCTTCGCCGGGTCGGCCACCGCCGCGACGTCGAAGATCACCACCAGGATCACCTCGATGATCAGCAGCACCCCCAGGACCCGCGCGTTGAGGTCGATCTTCAGCCAGCCGAGCGCGCCGACGACCGCCAGTGCCACCAGCGCCGGTATCCACCAGGCGACGTCCACGTGGGCGTAGGTGGAGAACAGCCCGGAGACCTCAAAGCCGAAGATGCCGTAGATGCCGACCTGGAGCGCGTTGTAGGCGACCAGGGCCACCAGGGCGGCGCCCGCGCCGGCGGTGCCGCCGAGGCCGCGGGAGATGTAGGCGTAGAAGGCGCCCGCGTTGTGGACGTGCCGGCTCATCTCGGCGTATCCGACGCTGAAGAGGATCAGCACCACGCCGAGGACGACGAACAGCAGCGGCTGGCCGACGATCCCCATCACCGCGAATGTGGTGGGCATGACACCCGCGACCACCATGAGCGGGGCGGTCGCGGCGAGCACGGACAGCAGCAGACCGCCCGTGCCCAGGCGGTCGGCCCGCAGTGCGCGCTCCTGGCCCTTGAAGGTGCTGATGCCGGCGGCGGGTCTGCTCGCGCTGGATTTCTCGGTGGCCATGGAGGGACCGTCCTCGGGGTCGGTGTCGGGTCTGTCACGCCGTGCCGAACGCGGCGGTGCGCGCGGCACGGAAGGCGGGGTACGGATCGCGGTCGGGGTAGGACCAGGGCGCGGCGGTGGCGTGCTCGCCGATCCGGTGGAACAGGGCGGCCGCCTCGGCGCCCCGGCCCTCGCAGACCTTGGCGTGGGCCAGGAAGTTCAGGTCGACCAGCCGGCGCGGGTGGCCCTCGTGCTCCCACTCCAGCCACCAGTCGAATGCGGCCTTCATGACCTGCCGGGCCCGGCGTCCGGTCCAGTGGCGGGAGGCGGCGGGGTTGGCGGGTTCAAGGCCGTGGGCGGCGAGGACGCGGTAGCGCTCGGCGTGCGCGATGACCGGCAGGACGGCGAGCGGGGAGTCGGCGGGGGCCTGTTCGGCGGCCCAGTTGGCGAAGTCGTAGACCTCGTGCAGCGGGTCGGGGCCGGCCTCGGCGTGACGTTCGGCGAGGCGGGCGACCATCATGTGGTGGGCGTGGTGGTGGTCGGCGTACCGGGCGCGGATCTGGCCGAAGATCCGCTCGGTCTCGTCCCAGGCCTGCTCGAGCAGGAGCAGGCCGAGCCAGGGAGTGGGGTCGGCGGGCAGCAGGCCCGCGGCGCGCCGGCAGGCCTCGCGGGCCTGGTCCGGCTGCTCCTTGCCGCGTGCGGCGCGCTCGACCAGGGCCAGCGCGAGAAGCAGGGCCCCGTCGCCGGAATCGGGTTCGGCGAGCAGCCAGTCCCGGGCCCAGGCGGCGGCGTGCCGCTCCTGCGCGAGCACGACCACCCGGTGGCCGCGCCGGTCCCAGTCGTCCCCCGTGTGCACGAGAAGCGATCGCGCCACCTGCCACCGCCCCTGCGCCAGGGCGGCCCGGGCGGCGACGAGCTCGCCGTCGTCGAGAGCCGCGTCCATGACCTGGGCCGCACGTTTGCGGGCCCGGCCGAGGGGCGGTGGGGGTGGAGTCACCTCGGGTTTCCTTACGCGGCACGGTCGGCATAGGGCTGCGGACTGCCTTCGACTGATCACGCACAGCAAACCGGCAGCCAATGCTTTACGTCAAGGGCCGACTGAGCCTTACACGCGTCAACTTCCGTTGCCATTGTGGTAGTTGAGATCCGGACATCCGCCGCCCGGACGCGGGCCGGGTCCGGGGTGTGGCGTACGCCATGGCGACCGCCCCCGTTCGCCCCGCACCATGGCCTGACGGCCGTGTCACCGCCCTCGACCGCCCCTTGATCGACGGCGCGAAGTGACGGGTCGACCGCCCGAATACGGGTACTCCCAGGGGCACGCCGGGCACTGGGACGCTACAGTCACCCAAACGCCCCCCGTAGCCCGGCCCAATGATCGAGGTACGCAGCGTGTCGGTTCTGGTTCTGGTCCTCGCCGTGAGCGCGGCATGCTGCCTGGGCTTCGGCTTCGTGCTCCAGCAGAACGCGGCACAGCACGCACCCCTGGGTGACTTCCTCTCGCCCCGGCTGCTCCTGGACCTGATGCGGGTGCCGCGCTGGCTGGGCGGCATCGGGCTGATGGTGGTCGGCATGGTGCTCGGCGCCGTCGCGCTGAGCGAGGGCGAGATCTCCCTGGTCGAGCCGCTCCTCGCCACCAACCTGCTGTTCGCGCTGGCCCTCTCCCGCCGCCAGACCCGGCAGCCGCTCGGCCGTCAGGGCTGGACCGGACTCGCGCTGCTCGCGGGCGGCGTCACGGCCTTCATCGTCGCGGGCCAGCCACGCGGGGGCAGCGCGCTCACCGACCCCTTCCGGCACTGGCTGATCATCGGCGCCATGCTCGGACTGGCCCTGCTCCTGACGACGTACGCCAAGCGTTCTCGGCTCAGTGCCGCCCCCGTGCTGCTGGCCCTCGCCGCGGGCGTCCTCTACGGCGTCCAGGACGCCCTGACCCGGATCAGCGGCCAGCGCTTCTCCGAGGGCGGCCTCACCGAGCTGTTCACCACCTGGCAGCCCTACGGCGTGGCCGCGCTCGGCGTCACCGGCCTGATCCTGGTCCAGAGCGCCTTCGAGACGGCACCCCTGCGGATGTCCCTGCCCGCCCTCACCGCCGCCCAGCCGCTGGCCGGCATCCTGTGCGGGGTCGGCTTCCTGGGCGACCGGCTGCGCACCGACACCGGCGCCCTGGCCTGGGAGGCGGCGGGCCTCGCGGCGATCGTCGGCGGCATCGTGCTGCTGGGCCTGCACCCCTGCATGCCGACCGGCGCGGCCAAGCCCGAGCGCATGCGGGACCTGCAGCCGAACTGAGGGCGGCCTGTAGCCCGCCCCATTCCCACGCCGCCGGACACCAACCCAGCGACCTCGGCCGTCAGGGCTGAACCCAGCCGCCACCGCTCACGGGCGGCATCCCGGCGTTCATCGCCGCGCGCCGACTCCACGATGGCAGCACACCCACCGCCCCCTCCCGGAACAAGCCCAGCGGACCCGGAACCTCCAGCCGAACCGACGCCGGGCCCGTTCACCCCGCCCCATTCCCACGCCACCAGACACCAGGATGCCCGCGGGGGGCATCCCGGCGTTCGTCATCGCGTGCCGACTCCACGGTGGCAGCACACCCACCGGCCCCCTCCCGGGACGGGCCGAGCGGATCCGGGAGGTGCCGCCGAACCGACTGCGGCCTGCTTGGATGGCCGTATGACGAACCCGGCAGACGAGATCCTCGACATCGTCGACGAGCACGACCAGGTCATCGGGCAGTCCCCGCGCGGCGCGGCGTACGCCAAGGGTCTGCGGCACCGTTGCGTCTTCATCCAGGCCCGGGACACCGAGGGCCGCGTCTTCGTCCACCGCCGCACCCCGACCAAGCTGGTCTTCCCCTCCCTGTACGACATGTTCGTCGGCGGTGTGGTCGGCGCGGGCGAGTCCTACGACGAGGCGGCCCTGCGCGAGGCCGAGGAGGAACTGGGCGTCACCGGCCTGCCCGCCCCCCGCTTCCTCTTCAAGTTCCTGTACGACGACGGCGCGGGCCGCACCTGGTGGTCGGCGGTGTACGAGGTGCGCTGCGAGCTGCCGGTCCGCCCCCAGGTCGAGGAGGTCGCCTGGCACGACTTCCTCCCGGAGGCCGAGGTGGAGCGGCGGCTCGCGGACTGGGAGTGGGTGCCGGACGGGCTGGCCGCGTTCGAACGCCTGAAGGCGCACCGGATAAAGTCCTCGACGTGATCGACTTCGCACGAAACGTCCGGCTCTGGTTCGCCCCCGAGCAGGTCCGAGAGGAAGGCCGAACCCCCGACTACCGGTTCTCCCTGGCCAACGAGCGCACGTTTCTCGCCTGGCTGCGCACCGCCCTCGCGCTGATCGGCGGCGGCTTCGCGGTGGACCAGTTCCTCCCCGACCTGCGCTGGGCCTGGCGCGTCGGGCTGGCGCTCGCCCTGCTGGGCGCCGGCGTGCTGTGCTCGCTGCGCGCGGTCAACCACTGGATGCGTTGCGAGCGGGCCATGCGCCGGGGCGAGGACCTCCCGGTCTCCCGCTTCCCGGCCCTGCTCAGCGTGGTCGTCGCGATCGTGGCCCTCGCGATGGTCGTCGTGGTCCTGGTCGGGTGGGAGGGATGAGCACGGCCGAGACCCGTGACCCCGGCCTGCAGCCCGAACGCACCCGCCTCGCGTGGCGTCGTACGACCCTGGCGAGCACGGTGGCCGCCGTACTGGCCATGAAGACGGCACTGCACGGCGGCGTCTCGGCGGTCGGCGTCGTCGCCTGCGCCCTGTGCTGCGCCCTCTGGCTGGCCTTCCTCCTCCTGGCCCACCGCCGCATCCGCGCCCTCGCGGCGGACGCGGCCCCCGCCGTCCTGGCCCCCCGTCACGCCACGGCTGCCATCCTGTGCACGGTGGCCATGGCGGCGTGCGGGGCGGCGCTGGTGTTCTGAACGTGGGGAGCAGGCTCCCGTGCGAGCTTCGGCCCCGGGTGGCACCGGTCACTTCGAGTCCTGACACTGGACGACATACCGACCAGTCGGCATGATGGGGCGAGTCCCGTTCACGCGCCCGCGAAGGAGCACCGATGAGCCCCGATCATCCGCCAGGTCTCGATCTCGACCGGCTGCGCTCCCTGCTGGAGCGCGAGCGGCCCGGTCTGGTGCAGGGCCCGCTGACCGGCCGGCTGATCGAGGGCGGACGCTCGAACCTGACGTACGCGCTCTCGGACGGCACCTCGAAGTGGGTCGTACGGCGGCCTCCGCTGGGCCATGTCCTGGCCACGGCGCACGACATGAAGCGTGAGCACCGGGTCATCAGCGCGCTGCACCCGACGGAGGTGCCGGTGCCGCGGCCGGTGCTGCTGTGTGAGGACGAGGAGGTGCTGGGGGCGCCCTTCTACGTCATGGAGTTCGTCGAGGGCACCCCGTACCGCACCGCCGGCCAGCTCGCCCCGCTGGGCCCCGAGCGGACCCGGGGCGCGGTGCTGTCCCTGGTCGACACACTGGTGGAGCTGCACGCGGTGGACCCCGCCGAGGTGGGCCTCGCGGACTTCGGCCGCCCCGAGGGCTTCCTGGACCGCCAACTGCGCCGCTGGGGCAAGCAGTTGGACGCCTCCCGCAACCGCGACCTGCCCGGCATCGACGAGCTGCACGCCGAGCTCGGCCGCCGCCTGCCGACCTCGCCCGCCCCGACCGTCGTCCACGGCGACTACCGCCTGGACAACGTGCTGATCGGTGCGGACGACAGGATCAAGGCCATCCTGGACTGGGAGATGTCGACGCTCGGTGACCCGCTCACCGACCTCGGCCTGCTGGTGATGTACAGCCTGCCGCTCGGCACGCCCGACTCCCCCGTCTCCACGACCGCCGAGGCCCCCGGCCACCCGGCGCCCGCCGAACTGATCGAGCGGTACGCGGCCCGCTCCGGGCGGGACGTCTCGGCCGTCTCCTGGTACACGGCGTTCGCCTGGTTCAAGCTCGCCGTGATCCTCGAGGGCATCCACTACCGCTACACGCTGGGCCAGACGGTCGGCCAGGGCTTCGACCGCATCGGGGGCCTGGTCCCCGTCTTCATCGAGCACGGTCTGACGACCCTTCAGGAAGGCTGATCGCACATGGACTTCGCGTTCGACGCGCGCACCGAGGAACTGCGCGCCAAGCTGCTCGCCTTCATGGACGAGTACGTCTACCCGGCCGAGGCGGTGGTGGAGGAGCAGCGCGCCGCGCTCGCGTCCCCGTGGGACACTCCGGCCGTCGTCGAGGAGTTGAAGGCCGAGGCGCGCAGGCAGGGCCTGTGGAACCTCTTCCTCCCCGACGGCGAGTACGGCGCCGGTCTCACCAACCTCCAGTACGCCCCGCTCGCCGAAATCACCGGCCGCAGCCCGCAGCTGGCGCCCACGGCCCTCAACTGCGCGGCACCGGACACCGGGAACATGGAGGTGCTCGCGCAGTTCGGCGACGAGCAGCAGAAGAAGCAGTGGCTCGAGCCGCTGCTGGCCGGTGAGATCCGCTCGGCGTTCGCGATGACGGAGCCGGAGGTGGCCTCCTCCGACGCCACCAACATCACCACGCACATCCGGCGCGAGGGCGACGAGTACGTCATCACCGGGCGCAAGTGGTACATCTCCGGGGCGATGAACCCCGACTGCAAGATCTTCATCGTGATGGGCAAGACGGACCCGGACGGCCCCGACATCCGCCGCCAGCAGTCCATGGTCCTGGTCCCCCGGGACACCCCGGGTGTCACCGTCAAGCGCGCGATGCAGGTCTTCGGCTACGAGGACCATTACCACGGCGGCCACGCCGAGGTGGTCTTCGACCAGGCGCGTGTGCCGGTCACCAACCTGATCGGGGAGGAGGGCGGCGGCTTCGCCATCGCGCAGGCCCGCCTCGGCCCCGGCCGGATCCACCACTGCATGCGGCTGATCGGCATGGCCGAGCGCGCCATCGAGCTGATGTGCCGCAGGGCCGTCTCCCGCACCGCCTTCGGCAAGGCACTGGCCCAGCAGGGCGTCGTGCAGAACTGGATCGCCGACGCGCGCGTGGCCGTCGAGCAGCTGCGCCTGCTGGTGCTGAAGACGGCCTGGATGATGGACACCGTCGGCAACCGGGGTGCCCACGCCGAGATCCAGGCCATCAAGATCGCCACGCCCCGCACGGTCGTCGACATCATCGACCGCGCGATCCAGCTGCACGGCGCGGGCGGCGTCAGCCAGGACTTCCCGCTCGCCGAGCTGTACGCCGGTGCCCGCACGCTGATGCTGGCGGACGGACCGGACGAGGTGCACCAGCGCTCGCTGGCCCGCCGGGAGCTGAAGAAGTACCTGTGACGGCGGGGACCCGCTAGGGACGCAGAGCCCGTAGGAGGAGGTCGGCCAGGTGGTCGGCGACCTCCTGCGGGCTCATCGGTCCGTCGGGGCGGTACCAGGTGGACAGGTGGTGGACGGAACCGAAGTGGTAGTCCACCACCAGGTCGGCCGGGGTGGCCCGGGAGAAGACCCCGGCCTGCTGCCCCTCCTCGATGAGCGCACGGAAGCGCTCGTGGTAGCGCCGCCGCTCGGCGCGCACCTGCTTGTTCTTCTCCGGGCTCAGATGGTGCATGGAGCGGAAGAAGATCATCGCGTCGTCGAGGTTCTCGATGGTCGTGACGACCACGTCCGCCGCCGCGGCCCGCAGCCGCTTCTCGATCGGCTCGTCGGCGTTCGCGAAGGCGTCGAGACGCTCCTGCTGTACGCGCAGCATGCGCGCGTACACCTCGTGCAGGAGGTCGTCCTTGGAGCCGAAGTAGTGGTACAGCGCACCCTTGGTGACGCCGGCCGCCTCGACGATCTCCTGCACGGAGGTGCGGTCGTAGCCCTGCTCGGCGAAGAGCCGGGTGGCGGCGGCCAGCAGCCGCTGCGGGACGGGCGTACCGTCTCCGTCCGTCGTCCTGGGCACTGTGCCGCCACCTGCCTTCCGGGCAATTCTGCCGTGTTCCGGTGTTCTATTCGCTTGCTTGCCTGCGGGATCGAAGCTCCCGACGGAGGATCTTCCCACTCGCCGTCTTCGGCAAGTCGGGCAGGATCTCCACCTGCCGCGGGTACTTGTAGGCGGCCAGTCTCTCCTTGCAGTACACCGCGAGTTCGTCCGGGTCCGTCTCGGCGCCCGGACGCAGGCTGATGTACGCCTTGACGGTCTCGCCACGGTACCCGTCGGGCACCCCGACCACGGCCGCCTCCCGCACCGCCGGATGCGTGTACAGCACGTCCTCGACCTCGCGGGGCCACACCTTGAAGCCGGACGCGTTGATCATGTCCTTCTTGCGGTCGACGACGTAGAGCCAGCCCTGCTCGTCCATGAACCCGATGTCGCCGGTGCGCAGTTCGCCGTCCGGGAAGGTCTCGGCGGTCGCGTCGGGGCGGCGCCAGTAGCCCGGCACGACCTGCGGCCCGCGCACCAGGATCTCCCCCTGCTCGCCGAAGGGCACCTCGCGCCCCTGGTCGTCCACGATCCGTACGACGGTCTCCGGCCCCGGCAGGCCCACGGCCAGCGTCCCGGACACCGGGTCGACCGGCGCCTCCAGACCGGGGGGCACGGAGGCGCAGGGCGCGGTGCACTCCGTCAGCCCGTAGCCGTTGCGGATGTACGGCCCGAATCCCGCCCGGAACTTCTCCACCAGCGCCGGCGGCACGGGCGCGCCCCCGCTGGAGATGTTGACGAACGACGAGAAGTGGTCCGGCGTGCAGTCCGGGTGCGCGGCCAGCGCCATGAACGCCGTCGACGGTCCCACGGTGTAGTGCGGCCGGTGCTCGGCGAACGCCTCCAGCACGACCCCCGCCTCGAAGCGGTACGTCAGCACGAGGGTCCCGGCGCTGTTGAGGCAGGCGCCGAGCTGGCACACCATCCCGGTGATGTGGAACAGCGGGGCGAGCGCGTAGTAGACGGGCGCCTCCGGCAGGGCGAGCCCGGTCCGCTGCCGCTCGGCGTTGTACATGATGTTGCCGTGCGTGTTGGTGGCGCCCTTGGGCGTGCCGCTGGTCCCCGAGGTGTAGCTGATCAGCGCGATGTCACGGGGGCCGAGGTCCCGTCCAGCCGGCGCCTTGTGCCCCGCGCGCGCCACGGCCACCAGGTCCTCGGCGTCATCGGCCTGGGGGAGCCGCTCGAAGCCCAGCACGCGCGCGTCGTCACGTGTCTGGAAGTCCAGCTCGCACCCGGTCAGCACGATCCGCACCGGCGAGTCGGCGGCCGTCTGGCGCAGATACGACTCCCAGGCGCGGTCGGAGCACACGAGCGCCGCCACTTCGCCGTCCCGCAGGACGTGCGCGACCTCCCCCGACTTGTACATGGGGTTGACGGGCACCACGACCGCCCCCGCCTTCCACGCCCCGAGCAGAGCGAGCACGAAGTGCGGGGAGTTCTGCAGCAGGATCGCCACCCGGTCGCCGCGCTCCAGCCCCTGGGCGGCCAGATACCCGGCCACCGAGTCGCTGAGCTCGTCGACCTCGCGGTAGCTGATCCGTCCGTCGAAGTGGGCGAGGAAGTCACGGTCGGACGCCTCGGCGACGGACCGCCGCAGGGCGTGCACCAACGAGTCGAGCGGCTCGATGGGCGCCCGCTGGGCCTCGTTCAGCAGCGCCACCCACGGCTTGTCCGCGTAGCCGGACCCGCTCATCGCACCTCCTCCCACTTCTGCTGGATGTGGTTCATGTTGGTCAGCCACTGGTCGGGGCTGGTGGCCCTGGCCCGGTAGTACCCGGCGACCTCGGGGTGCGGCAGGATCAGGAACCGGTCCTCCTCGATCCCCTTGAACAGCGCGTCCGCCACGTCCGCCGGTTCGATCGCGGTCGGCTGCAGCACCAGGTTCCCGGCGCTCCCGGTGGCGGCCAGCATGTCGGTCCGCACCCCCTGGGGACAGATGGCGTGCACCTTGATCCCCCGGTGCCGATAGGTGAGCGACAGCCACTCGGCGAAGGCGTAGGCCCCGTGCTTGGTGACGCTGTACGAGGGCGCCCCGATCATGGTCAGCAACCCGGCGGCGGACACGGTGGAGACGAAACGACCCGCTCCGCGCTCCAGCCACCCCGGAAGCAACGCCTCGGCGGCCCGCACATGCGCCATGACGTTGACGTCCCAGGCGGTCGCCCAGGACTTCTCGTCGGCGGACAGCCCCTGGGCCCCGTCCTCGAAAGCGACCCCGGCGTTGGCGCAGTAGACGTCGACGATCCCACCGAGGGCGTCCCGTGCGTCGCCGACGACGGAGGAGGCGTCACCGGGCACGGCGATCCCGCCGATCTCGTCGGCGACCGCCTTGGCCCGGTCGGCATCCAGGTCGTTCACCACGACCCGGGCCCCTTCGGCGGCGAAGCGCCGGGCAAGGGCGGCCCCGATCCCCCCTCCGGCCCCCGTCACAACCACACCGGCACCCTGAACGGCTTCCACCATCGGTCTCCCTCGACTGCGGCTCTGGTGGCGCCCAGACTAACCGGTCGGTATGTATCAAGGAAGGGTGGCCGCCACGCCCCAGGGGCGCGGGGCTGTATCGATGTGGGCCCCGCCGCGCGGGGGCGACAAGCCACGAACAACCGCAAGCTTCCTCCCAACCAGCGGGAGCCATACGGTGCCCCCCATGCGCCTATCCAGACGAGCATTCCTCGCGGCGACAACGGCAGCAACACCCCTCACCACCGCACGCCCCGTCTCCACGACCCCACACCACCGCCGAACCGGCTTCGAACGCCTCGCCGCGATCGGCTACACCCCCCTGAAGAACCAACCGTCGGCATCGTCACCAACCCCACCGGCGTGACCAGAGACGTCCGCCACATCGTCGACGTCATGCACGAGGACCCCCGGGTCGACCTCACCGCGGTCTTCGGCCCGGAGCACGGTTTCCGCGGCACCGCCCAGGCCGGCGGCTCGGAAGGCCGCTACGACGACCCGGCGACCGGCCTCCCGGTCTACGACACCTACCTCAAGAGCGGCCGCGAACTGGCCGACGTCTTCACGGCGTCCGGCGTCGACACCGTCGTCTTCGACATCCAGGACGTCGGCGCCCGTTTCTACACGTACATCTGGACGCTCTACGACTGCATGGAGGCGGCCCAGCTCGCCGGCAAGCGGGTCGTCGTCCTCGACCGCCCGAACCCGGTCACCGGACGGTCCGCCCAGGGCCCGGTCCTGCACAAGGAGTTCGCGAGCTTCGTGGGCCGCCGGCCTGTTTCCCAGGCGCACGGCATGACGGTCGCCGAGCTGGCGCGGCTGTTCAACGGGGAGTTCCTGACGACACCGGTGCCCCTGGAGACCGTACTGATGACGGGGTGGAGGCGCTCGGAGTTCTACGACGCCTCCGCGCTCCCCTGGGTGCCGCCGAGCCCGAACATGCCGACGCCCGACACCGCGCTGGTGTACTCGGGCACCTGCATGTTCGAGGGCACCAACCTCTCCGAGGGCCGCGGCACCACCCGCCCCTTCGAGTTGCTCGGAGCCGACGGGATCGACGGCCGCTGGGCCACCGCCGCGAACGAACTCGCCCTTCCCGGTGCGCACTTCAGGGAGGCGTACTTCGCGCCGACGTTCTCGAAGTTCCAGGGCAGGACCATCGGCGGCGTCCAGATCCATGTGCACGACCGTGCCGCCTACGACCCCGTGCGGACCGGCATCGCGCTGCTGGTGACCGCGAAGAAGGTGTGGAGCGGCTTCGCCTGGCGCTCCGACAACTGGATCGACAAGCTCACGGGTTCCACGCACGTGCGCACCGCGATCGACGCCGGCGCCGGCACCGACGAGGTGGTGGCCGGCTGGCAGGACGAACTCACCGCGTTCCGGCGGACCCGAAGGAAGTACCTTCTCTACAAATGAGTCCATAGAACCGAGTCACGCAGTATGGCCAATCTTGTCCCTCCGCAGGACGATGCGCCCACAGCGCACCGCTACGGGGGACGAGGGGGCCGTGATGACACAGCCGACAATGAGCGTGACTCCGTACTGGGAACTGACCTTCGACGCGGACGGGGACGTCGACGGGCAGGAACGGGACCGGCTGCTCACCGAGGTGACGCGGCGCGGCGTGCGCGATCTGATCGTCTTCGCGCACGGCTGGAACAACGACCGCTCGGGCGCGACCCGGCTCTACGGCCACTTCTTCGCGCCCGTCCCGCACCTCGCGCCGCAGGCGAGGATCGGGTACGTCGGCGTCGTCTGGCCGTCGATGCGCTTCTGCGACGAGCCGATCCCCGACTTCCCGAAGTCCGTGGTGGCAACGGAGGCGGAGACGGCACCCGGGGACGCGCTGGACAAGGACACCCGGCACGCGCTGCTGGAGACGTTCCCCGGGCGGGCCACGGTCGTCGACCAGATCGCGCGGATGCTGGAGCAGCGGCCCTCGAACGGGGTGGAGGAGTTCGGGCGGCTGGTGCGGCTGCTGGTGGAGGTCGTACCGGGCGGGCCGCAGCCGCTGTTCGCGGCGGACACCCTCGCGGAGGGCGTCCCGCAGAGCGAACCCGTGCTGTTCACCGGGGACTCCGAGGCGCTCTGCTGCGACTTCGCGCAGGCACTGACCGCGCTCCGGCCGGGTGCGGGGGCGGAGGGCTTCACGCTGCCGAATCCCTGGGACGGGGCGAAGGAACTGCTGCGGCAGGCGACGTACTACGCGATGAAGCGGCGCGCGGGGACGGTCGGGGAGCGCGGACTCGGGCCGGTCGTCGGGCGGCTGGCCGCCGCCGCGCCCGAGGTGCGGGTGCATCTGGTCGGGCACAGCTTCGGCGGGCGGCTGGTGTCGTTCGCGCTGGGCGGGCGGCCCGAGGGGGTGCGGACGGTGAAGTCGGTGACGTTGCTCCAGGGGGCCTTCTCGCACTACGCGTTCGCGGCCCGGCTGCCGTTCGACGCGCACGCGGGAGGGGTGCTGCAGGGCCGGCAGAACCTGATCGACGGTCCCCTGGTGTGCTGCTATTCGCACTTCGACTCGGCGCTCGGGACGCTGTATCCGCTGGCCTCCCGGATGGCGGGCGACGCGGAGGGGCTTGTCGAGGGGCTCGACCTGGGGTCGGCGCTGGGCGCCAAGTGGGGGGCGATGGGGCACGACGGGGTGCAGGCGGTGCCAGGTACGCGCGCGTACACGCTGTCGGAGGCCCTGGCCGCCACGCTGCCCGCCTCGGGGTGCGTCAACATCGACGCCGCCGAGGTGGTCAGGCGCGGCGACCCGCCGTGCGGGGCGCACAGCGACATCGTGCACCCCGAGCTGGCGCGGGTGGTGCTGGCGGCGGGCCGCATCCGCTGACCCGCCGCCAGTGCTATGTCACATAGCACTCATCGTTCGTCACCGCTTCTCACCGGTGCGAGGTGTACTCCACCACCTGCTGGAAGGTGGGCCGGTTCTGCCAGCTGATGTTGTAGTGCTTGATGCCGCCCAGGGTGCGCTGGACGATCGAGTCGGCGCACCACTGGTTGCCCGCCGAGCACAGCGAGTCCCCGGGGTAGACGGTCGACGCGGACAGGCCGGCCGCCGTCTTCAGGGTGCTGATCAGGACGTCCCGGCAGCCGCTCACGGTGCCGTCGCCGCAGAACTTCTGCGTCAGGCCGCCCTGCACCGACTGACCGAGCACCGCCCGGATGTCCTTGTCGACGTAGCTCCACCAGCCGTACTGGAAAGAGCTTCCCGCGTGTGAGCCGGTGGGCCCGTGCGCGGCCGACGGGGACTCGTCGATGGGCAGGTCGTTGGTGATGTCGGTGTACAGGTCGCTGCCGAGGCCGGGCTGGAACTCGGCCTTCACCAGCAGCGGCCACCAGGCGTCGAGGATGCGGATGGCGTCGGCGTTGGCGTAGGTCTTGGAGCCGGCCGAGGTCTCCGTGCGCTTGCCGCCCGCGGTGACCCATGCCTGGAGCTTGCTCACCGCGGCGGCGGCCGTGGAGTCGGTCACCGTACCGCTGTTGATGACCTTGAGCAGCTTGGGCAGGACGTCCTCGGCGCGCAGGTCGGTGAGCGACGCGTCGGCCATGGCCTGCACCAGCTTGGTGCGGGTCACCCCGCCGGCCGCGACCAGCTTCTTGACCCGGTCCTCCAGCAGGTTGCCGCGGTGCACGGAGCCGTCGCCCCAGCTGGCGGTCGTGTAGTTGAGGGCCTGTTTGTTGTTCCAGGAGACGTAGTAGTCCTGGTCGACGGAGTTGGGGTGCTGGGAGGCGGGCGTGTAGTCGGCGGTGTTGGTGGTCGGGTCCCAGTTCTGCCACTCGTAGGCGGCCTGTCCCCACACCGGGAACTCGGGGTCGACGCCGCTCGGGCGCACCGGGTTGTCACCGCTGTTGTAGTACGCGGTGTGCTGGGAGTCGGCGTAGAACCAGTTGAAGGTGTAGTTGATGTGCTGCGCGGCGGCCTGGAAGTCCGCCGGTCCCTTCACGAAGTCGGGGTCGTTGAGCATCTCGAAGCCGATGATCGAGTCGGCCTCGTGCATGTACGAGGATCGCAGGGTGGTGTAGGCGACCTTCTTGCCGCCGACGGTCGCCCGGTACTCCACGGGTCCGTACTTCGTCTTCCACACCCGCATGGTGTACGACCCCGCCGCCGTGCCGTCGGCCGTGGTCGGCTTCCAGGAGTTGGCCTGTTCGACCTTGTCCATGGCCGTGCAGGTGCCGTGGTACAGGTAGTGGTAGTCGTCCTGGCACAGCTCGACGGCGTAGGTGTCGATGATGTCCTGGCCGGAGGTGGTCGCGGACCACGAGTAGTCCTGCCCGCGGCCGAGTTCGACGTACATGCTCAGGCCGGCGAAGGAGGCGCCACGGGCGCTGATGCCGGGGCCCTGGATCTCCTGGAGCATGAGCAACTGGGGGGCGAAGTAGCCGGTCTGCGGTCCGAAGACGGCGATGGGGTGGCCGCTGGCCGTGTACTTCCCGCTGACCACCAGGGCGTTGGACATACCGCGCTTTGCGGAGGAGAGGGCGGTCGCGGTTGCTGTCTGGGAGGCGGCGTTGGCGCTCTGGCCGGCACCGGTGCCGGTGGCGTCGTAGACCAGCGGCTCGGTGGTCACCGAACCGGCGTCGGGCAGGGCCTCGCCCTGGGCGGTGGCCGGCTTGGTGCCGTACGGGAAGCTCTCGCCGTTGTGGACGGTGACGACGGCCTCGGGGTCGTTGCGCTCGCGGAACGCCTCCCAGACCTTGGTGCCCTGCTCCACGCCGTACTTGGACTGGGCGGCGAGCAGGGAGATCGCGTTGTTGACCTCACCGCCGCCGCCGGAGCCGAACAGCGTGCCGATCACGGAGGCCAGCGCGACCAGGTCGGTCAGCTTGAAGTGGTCGATCGTACCGGCGTTGGTGATCGAGTCCTTGTGGCCGGTGAGCACGTACTCGCCCGGGAAGTAGCGGCCCGAGTCGGAGGCGTCGATGTAGGAGTTGACGCCGGCGATGTAGGCGTTGGCGTCCGCGAGGGCCTGCTGGCCGCGGGCGCCCGCGTTGGCGACGGCGTTGTCGATCTGCGCCTGCAGGTCGGCCTCGCTGTAGGGGGCGTTGCGGTAGAACTCCTGCTCCAGGCCCTGGTTGGAGGCGGCGCCGCCCGCGAAGGTGGTCAGCTGGCCGCGGCCCACGTGCCGGAAGACGTCCATCAGCCACAGCCGGTCCTCAGCGGCGGCATATCCGGCGCCGAACTCGGTGCCGTATCTGGTGGTACCGGTGATGTGCGGTACGCCCGTCTTCTTGTCGCGGACGATCGTCACATCGGTGCGGCCCGCCGGCTTCTCCGTGGAGGCGACTTGATCGGAAGCGACCCCGAACGACGCGTCGTTGAAGAAAGTGTTGATCTTCGCGTCGGTCAGGCCCGAGTACCCCGTGGCCAGGTTGGCGTAGGGGCCGAGCTGGTCCTCGGCGTGATCGGGCTGGGAGCCGAAGGCCTGGTTGAGGAGGATCTGCGCCAGGGTCGCGTTGCCGTTCTCACCTGGCGGCAGGATGTCGGAACACTGGCCGCCGCAGTAGTCGTTGGAGGCCGCGGCCGAGGCCGGGGCCGAGGCCAGTGGGGACAAAAGACCTGCAATCAGGACGCATATGGATGCGGACTTCAGGAACCCGGTGAGTCTGCCGGGAGTTCTCAGTCTGTCGAGGGTGGTGCGCACGGTACGCCGAGGCATGGCGGCTCCTGCCGACGAGGGGTGTGCCGGGACGTTACCGCCGGTATCCCCGGGATTGAAGATGAACAATCGTCAAGTTTTGGAACTCGGTGCGTCGGCTTATGGAGGTCATCGGAAATCGGATGGAGCCGAATCGTGTGTCGATACGTCTATTCGGCGACGTCCGTGCGACGTCGGGTGACGTCGGACGAGGTCACCCGAAGTCCGTGTACGACGACGCCGAAGTGACCGAAGTACAGGTGCAGGTGTGACGGAGGTGCAGGGCGATGGCCGGTTTCCGGAGTCTGGCGAGACAGGTCCGCGACCCGCGGTGCGATCTGGCACTGCGGCGGTACTCACTGCGCAAGTGCCTTGAGCGGTTCGCTCCTTACGGGCACAGGGCGACCTGGGACCATTTGTGCTCACGGGCAGGGTTCGGTCCCGAGGACCGCTCCCCCGACCCAGCGCGGCTCGTGGCCGCACTGGAGGAACTGGAGGAGGCCCGTTCGGTCTGGCTGGCCTACGAGGTCGAGTTCGCCGAGCGGCGTCGCAAGGAGAAGCACGACGGGCTGCGCCGGCCGGGCAGTGTGGACGACTGGCACCGGCTGACCTGGGGCGGCTTCGGAGTGGCGTGGTGCGACGACCCGCGGGTTCACCCCCGTGAGCCGCTGGCCGAGGTACTGCGCCGACTGATCTCCGCGCTGGAGCGCGAACCGGGTGCGGAGTGCCCGGTCTGCGGCACGGAGCGGCTGATCTGGACCTACGACCTGGACCACGAACCCTCTTCGGGTCCGGTCTGCACCCACTGCGGAATCCTGGTGCCACGGCCCGTGCTCAAGCCCGAGGCCCTGGCGGACGCGAGGCGCGGAAGGCTGCTGGTGTCGGCCTAGCACGGCGGGGGTGCGCCGGGGATGCCGCACCCCCTGTTTTCCACAAGCGCCGCGTTGTCCACAGGCGGGGCCCGCTCACGCACCGGTGTCGGTGGCGGCTGGCAGGCTTGAGGCATGGTGCAGGTGTGTCTCAACGGACCGCGGGGAGCGGCCGACGGCGCGATGGTTCCGCTGACTCCGGAGGCGATGGCCGAGTCGGCGGCGCGGGCGGTCGCGGCCGGGGCCACGGACGTCCACGTCCACCCCAAGACCCCGTGCGGACGGGACTCGTTGTCGCCCCGGGTGCTCGCGCCGACGCTGGAGGCGATACGGGCGCGGGTGTCCGTGCCGGTCGGGGTGACCACGGGCGCCTGGGCGGAACCGGATCCCGCGGCGCGGCTCGCCCGGATCCGGGAGTGGACGGTGCTTCCGGACCACGCCTCGGTCAACTGGCACGAGGAGGGCGCGGAGGACGTCTCCGCCGCGCTGATCGAGCGTGGCGTGGGCGTCGAGGCGGGCGTCTGGTCGGGCACGGACGGCGCCGCCCGATTCACCGGCTCGCCCCTCGCCCCACGGGTGTTGCGCGTACTCGCCGAGGTGACGGACACCTCGCCGGACACGGCCGAGGCGAGCGCCGATGCCCTCCTGGCCGGCCTGGGCCTGGCCTGCGGCCGCCCCGTCCTTCTGCACGGCGAGGACGGCGGGGCCTGGCCGGTGCTGCGACTGGCGGGGCGGCTGGGGCTGCCGACCCGTATCGGCCTGGAGGACACCCTGCTGCTCCCGGACGGCGAACGAGCCCTGTCCAACGCCCAGTTGGTGGCGGAGGGGCTGAGTCAGTACGGCGGCGCGCGACGGTAGCACCCGTAAATCCGCTCGCTCCACCCTTTTCCCGTCCGGACAGTTGGGAGGCGATGAAACCGAACTGAGCGCCCCAGGAACCGAGGAGTCCCATGTCGACGCTGCGCGTCACCGCCGAAGTGCTGACCGTCCACGAACACCCCAACGCCGACGCTCTCGAACTGGCCCAGGTGGGTCTGTACCGGGCGGTCGTCGCCAAGGGCGCGTACCGCACGGGTGAGGCGGCCGTGTACATCCCCGAGCAGGCGGTACTGCCGACCGCGCTGATCGAGGAGCTGGGGCTGACCGGGCGGCTGGCGGGCCCGGCTTCCGACCGGGTGAAGGCGGTCCGGCTGCGCGGTGAGCTGTCACAGGGCATCGTGTGCCGGCCGAAGGCGCTGGCGGACGTCGATCTCGCGCGGGCCGCCGTGGAGGGCACCGACTTCGCGGAGACGCTCGGCATCACCAAGTGGGTGCCGCCCATCCCGCCCACGATGAGTGGTGAGGTCGAGTCCGCGCCCGATCTGCTGCCCTGGGTGGACATCGAGAACCTCCAGCGGTTTCCGGACATCTTCACACCGGGCGAGGATGTGGTCCTGACCGAGAAGCTGCACGGTTCGGCCTGCCTGCTCACGTATCTCGCCGACGCGGGCCGGGTGCACGTGTCGTCCAAGGGGTTCGGCGCCAAGTCCCTCGCGTTGAAGGAGGATCCGCGCAACCTGTACTGGCGTGCCGTGCGCGGGCACGCTGTCGCCGAGGCCGCGGCGCGGCTGGCCGAGCGGCTGGGGGCGCGCCGGGTCGGGATCTTCGGCGAGGTCTACGGGGCGGGGGTCCAGGACCTCGCCTACGGCGCCGACGGGCGACGCGAGAGCCTCGGGTACGCCGTCTTCGACGTGTCCGCGGAGATCGACGGCACCGTGCGCTGGCTGGACGCGGCCGAACTGCTGGGCGGGGAGCTGCCGTTGGTGCCCAGGCTGCACGAGGGGCCGTACGACATCGACCGGGTGCTGGAGATCGCGAGCGGGCGGGAGACCGTGTCGGGGCGTGGGCTGCACCTGCGCGAGGGGGTCGTCGTCCGGCCCACCGTCGAGCGGTACAGCCCGGTGACCGGGGGGCGGGCGATCGCGAAGGCGGTCAGCCCGGCCTATCTGACCAGGAAGGGCGGGACGGAGTACGAGTGAAGGTGCCCAGCCCTCCGTGGGGGCGGCGCGGTTCTACTGTCGCCGCCCCTGCCGGCTCCCCCGCCGCTCCACCATGAGCCGCGACCCGGTCAGCCGGTCGCCGAAGACGTCGTCCGGGTTGGACAGGACGCAGGTGGCCAGGGAGAGGCAGCCGCAGCCGATGCAGTCGGTGAGATGGTCGCGCAGGCGGTTGAGCTGGGTGATGCGCTGGTCGAGTTCGGCACGCCAGGCCTCCGAGAGACGCGCCCAGTCCTCGCGGGTGGGGGTGCGTTCCTCGGGAAGTTCGGCGAGGGCCTCGCGGATCGTGGCGAGGGGGATGCCGACGCGCTGGGCGGCGCGCACGAAGGCGACCCGGCGCAGGGTGTCGCGGTGGTACCGGCGCTGGTTGCCGGTGGTGCGCCGGCTGGTGATCAGGCCCTTGGACTCGTAGAAGTGCAGGGCGGAGACGGCGGCGCCGCTGCGCGCCGCGAGCTGGCCGACCGTGAGCTCGTGGATCTTCTCTGGAATCTGGGGCACTCATCGAACCCTACCCACCCCGTCCGGCCACGATCCGTTGACATGGGGTCCCGAGCCGACCATGCTAAGCAGTTGCTTAGACATTTTCGCGGGACATCAGCGGTGCGGACACAGAGGCACCGTGGACACCGACGCACACAGGAAGGCCGGGACATGGCAGAGCCGAGGATCTTCTCCTCCGCCGACGAACTGAAGGCGGCGGTGGGCGAGCAGCTGGGGTACAGCGACTGGCTGGAGATCGACCAGAAGCGGATCGATCTGTTCGCGGACGCGACCGGCGACCACCAGTGGATCCACGTGGACCCGGAGAAGGCCGCGGCGGGGCCCTTCGGCACGACCATCGCCCACGGCTATCTCACCCTCTCGCTGCTCCCGCTCTTCGGCCCGCAGCTGATCAAGGTCGAGGGCGTGAAGATGGGCGTCAACTACGGCACCAACAAGGTCCGCTTCCCCGCCCCCGTCCCGGTCGGCTCCCGGCTGCGCGCGACGGCGACGATCAGCAAGGTCGAGGACGTGCCGGGCGGCGTCCAGGTGTCCGTCGCCTTCACCGTGGAGCGCGAGGGCGGGGACAAGCCGGTGTGCGTCGCGGAGTCGGTGTCCCGGTACTACGTCTAGCGGGGGCTACTTCGAGGCCGCGACCATCCGCAGCACGAGGTCGGCGTAGAGCGCGCCGACCTCGTCGGGCGTCCAGGGGCCGTCGATGCTGAACCAGCGGGCCACGTCGACGCAGAGCGAGAGCACCGCCAGGGTGGTGCCCTTCACGTCGAGCACGTCGAACTCCCCGGACACGATGCCGTCCTCCAGGATCCCGCGCACCTCGGCGTCGCACTGCCGGCGCAGCGCGACGATCTCGGCGCGGGCGTCCGGCCCGAGCGAGTCGAGTTCGTACTGCACGACCCGCGCGGTGGTACGGCCACCCGCGTGCCAGCGGACGAAGGAGCTGACGGCGTCGGCGAGCCGCTCGGCCGCGGTGCCCTCGCGCCGGGCCGCCGTCCGCAGGATCTCCAGCGCCTTGGTGTGGCCGATCCGGCTGATGCGGTGGAGCAGCTCTTCCTTGGTCTTGTAGTGGATGTAGAGCGCGGCCGGGCTCATACCGGCCCGGCCCGCGATGTCACGGGTCGTCGTGGCGTGGTACCCGCGCTCGGCGAAGGCCTCCACGGCGGCGATCAGCAGCCGCCGGGCCGCGTCGGGCGTGACCTCGCCCCACGGCGCCACTTCGCCGCCGGCCGTCTCCTCCGCCGTACTCATCGCTCGCTCGCCCCTCTCGCCGACATGAGCTCCCACCATACCGCCGAAGGTGAGCGAGCGCTTAGAGTGCCCGTTCAGAGCGGTCCGGCCGGTCAGAGCTTCTCGAACGGGTGGAAGGCGCGCTCGGTCGCCTCCTGCCGGTCACGGATGACCTTGGCGAGGGTGAAGGCGGAGGTCACGAGGTACAGGACGGCGATGCCCAGGAAGGCCCGGACCCAGGCGTCCGCGTTCAGTTTGAAGATGCCGATGGCGGTCGCGACCATGGCGACCGCGAAGGAAGCGACGGCCTGGCCGTAGAAGGCGGCCGTGTTCTGCTGCTTGCCCGGTGTGTCACTCATGGGGACAAGCGTCGGCGGATGTGGCCGGTCCCACATCCGCCGAAGTACCTAGGCAGTACTCAGAACTGAGGGCGGTTCAGAAGGCGGAGACCCCCGTCAGCGCGCGCCCGATGAGCAGTTTCTGGATCTGGCTGGTCCCCTCGTACAGGGTCATCACACGGGCGTCCCGCAGCAGCTTGCCCGCCGGGTACTCGTCGATGTAGCCGTAGCCGCCGAAGACCTGCAGCGCGTTGTTGGCGGCGCGCACCGCGGCCTCGGAGGCGAAGAGCTTCGCCTTGGAGGACTCGACGGCGAAGGGTTGTCCTCGGTCGATCAGGTCGGCGACCCGCCAGGTCAGCAGCCGGGCCGCGTCCACGTCGACGGCGATGTCGCTGATCAGCTCCTGAACGAGCTGATGATGGGCGATGGAGCGGCCGAACTGCTCGCGCTCACCGGCGTACCGCACGGCGGCGTCCAGCGCGGCCTGAGCTATGCCGACGCACCCGGCGGCCACCGACATCCGCCCCTTGGCGAGGGCCGACATGGCGACCGAGAACCCCTTGCCCTCCTCGCCGAGCATCGCGGAGGCGGGCACGCGGACGCCCTCCAGGGCGAGTTCGGCGGTCGCCTGGCCGCGCAGACCGAGCTTGCCGTGGATGGTGCGGCGGGTCAGACCAGGGGCGTCGGCCGGGACGAGGAAGGCGGAGACGCCCTTGTGGCCGGGTGCGTCCGTGGAGCGGGCGAACAGCAGCACCACGTCGGCCCAGGTCCCGTTGGTGATGAACATCTTGGTGCCGTCGATGACGTAGTCGTCACCGTCACGCACGGCGCGTGTGGTCAGGTTGCCGGCGTCGGAGCCGGTGCCGGGCTCGGTGAGGCCGAAGCAGCCGACGTACTCGCCGGCGGTGAGTCCCGGCAGCCACCGCCGCTTCTGCTCCTCGCTCCCCCAGGCGGCGATGGTCTTCGCCACCAGTCCGAGCGAGACGGACACGATCCCGCGCACCGACGAGTCGCCCCGACCCAGCTCCTCCGTCACGAGGCAGTAGGCGAGGTGGTCGCCGCCGGAGCCGCCGTACTCCTCGTCCACGGTCAGCCCGAGGAAGCCGACCTCGCCGAGCTTCTTCACCACGGCCCGGTCGACCTCCTCGGCCCGGTCCCAGTCGACGACATGGGGAGCGATCTCGCGGGCGACGAAGTCCCGGGCCAGCTGCCGTACGGCCGTCTGTTCCTCGCTCAGCCCCAGGTTCACCACGGGATCACCCCACTTGAAATCCGTACCTTTGAAATCCGCACATTTAAATTAGCACTGCTAGTTTCTCTTCGCAGCCCTACTATGTGCGCCATGGCCCGACCGCGCAAGCCCCTGCTGAGCACCGACCGGATCGTCGAGACGGCACGCGCGCTCGTGGACGCGGAGGGCCTGGCGGCCGTCTCCACCCGGCGGCTCGCGGCGCAGCTCGGGGTCAGCGGGCCCTCGCTCTACAACCACTTCCGCACCAAGGACGAGATCCTCGAAGCGGTCGCCGACTCCGTGAGCGCGCAGGTCGACCTGTCGATGTTCGAGGACGGCCGCGACTGGCGGACCGCGCTGCACGACTGGGCCGTCTCCTACCGTGACGCCCTGCGCGACCACCCCAACATCGTCCCGGTCCTCGCGACCGGCCCCGGCCGCCGCCCGGCCGGCCTCCGGCTGGCGGACGCGGTGTACGGCGCGATGGTCCACGCGGGCTGGCCACCGGCCCAGGCGACGTCGATCGGCGCGCTGATGCGGTACTTCGTCATGGGCTCGGCGCTCGGCTCCTTCGCCGGCGGTTTCGTGGACGACGCGACCGCCTACGACCCCGCCGACTACCCCCACCTCGGACAGGCCCACCTCCTCGCCGAGCAGCAGGAGAAGATCGACGAGCGGGCCTTCGAGACGGGCCTGACGGCACTGCTGGACGGACTTTCCCAGCAGTACGAGCAGGTACGGCGGCCGGTGTAGCGACCTTTCGGCGGGCGCCGAAGTGTCCGTACCCCATCCTGGGACGCATGACCACGAGGGATCCCCAGGCACCGCGGCTGGCCCGGCTCGCCGGGCTGATCGCCGACGAGACACGGGCCGCGTGTCTGCTCGCGCTGCTGGACGGACGGGCGTGGACCGCGAGTGAGCTGGCCCGGCACGCCGGGGTCGCCCCGTCGACGCTCAGCGAACACCTCGGCAAGCTCGTCACGGGCGGCCTGCTGACGGAGGAACGCCAGGGCCGGCACCGGTACGTCCGTCTCACGGACGCGCGGGTCGCCCACCTGGTGGAGGATCTGGCGGCACAGGTACCGCCGGGAGACGCCGTACGGCCACAGGGGCTGCGGGCGTCGAGCGCGGGGTCCGCGATGGCGCGGGGGCGGACCTGCTACGACCACCTGGCGGGGCGGCTCGGGATCGCGGTGACCGACGGGCTGACCGCGCGGGGGCTGTTGCGCCAGGACACGGGGTTCGCCCTCACGGATGCGGGGGTCGACTGGTTCGGGGCCGCGGGTATCGCGCTGGCCGCCGGGAGCCGACGCCCATTGGCCCGGGCCTGCCTGGACTGGACGGAACGCCGACCGCACCTGGCCGGGGCGGCCGGGGCGGCGCTGTGCCGGCATGCGTTCTCGGTGGGGTGGTGCGTGCGGATCGGTACCGAGCGGGCTGTGAAGGTGACGGATGTCGGTGAGCGGGCCCTGTGGGAGCTGTTGGGGATCGAACCGGGGGCGTTGCGGTGAGGACGGCCAGGGGGGAGGGCGGATCGGTTGTCTGCCGAGTGCGCGTGAGTGGGGGTTGGTCGCGCGGGGGGGCCCCCCCCCCCGCAAGAAGACAGCACCAACAAGCCCCCCGGGGCCCGCGCGCCCCCCCCCCCCCCCCCCCCCCCCCCCCCCCC
>NZ_JBEXXQ010000069.1:0-49944 GCF_040630525.1 Streptomyces sp. NPDC005799 | reverse complement strand
GCGCGCGCTCGCCACATCGGCGCGCCTGGGCGCGCGCTTGAAGGCGCGCCCGGGTCGGCGCGCGGCGCGGCAGGGGTGGGCGCGCGCGGTCTCGAGACGCGCCTGGGCGCGCGCAGATCGGCGCGCCAGACGGACGGCGCGGGCGCGCTGGAACGCACGGAGGAACGGCGCGTGGTCACCTGGGCGCGCGCTCGAGGAACAGGGCCAGGCGCGGGCGCGCCCTGGCGCGAGGTGATGTGAGGTGACGGGAGAGGGGAGGGGAAGCGCGCTGAGGAGGCGCGCCCGAAGGGGGCCGGGCGCGCGTCACCTCACGTCACTTCACTGCCCGGCGGGCGCGCTCGCGAAGTACGAAGCGAACCGCTCCTGAATCTGCGGGTCCACCGCCGGAGCGCTCCGGTAGTAGGCAGCGAGCTCCGCGTGCCCCTCCTGCTCGAGCTGAGCGATGATCGCGGGCCGATGCTTCTGGAGGTAGTCCCTGAGCACAGTCAGGGACGGGTCGCCCGTCTCGGAGATCGGCCCGAGATGCTCACCCACAGTCATCATCTTGATCCGGGCCTGGACGTCCGCCTCGGCGTTCAATGCCTTGAGCGCGATGCCCTCGTTCCGGCTGTTGCGGGGAGCCCGGGGCGCGGCCGGGGGCCGGGCGGCGGGCACGTCCTGCGGCTCCTCGGCCGCGCTGGTCTCCTCCGGGGACTCGTCCAGCGGCAGCTCCTCGGCCTCCGGGTCCGGCGGCGGGGGCGCGTCGTCCTCGGCCGGCGGCTCCGGCTCCTGGTGCGCCTGGTGCTCGCGGGCACCGTCCGGCCCGGCCTGGCCCGGCGGCGGAGTGCCGGGGTGCTGCTCCTGCTGGTCCGAACCGGTCTGCTGTCCGGCGCCGCCGTTCTGGCGCTTCCACTCGGCGCGGCCCTTGGCGTACTCGAGGGAGCGGGTGATCAGGGCGTCCGCGCTCATCTCGCCCCACTGCTGCGTGTGGGTACGGATCTGCTGCAGGGTGACGATGCCCCACTGCCCTCGGATGTTCTGCAGCGCGGCCTCCGGGTTGGTCTCGTCGGCGAGCGCCTTCCGGATGAGCTCGACGGCCTGGTCGCCGGTCAGCTTCGGCCGCTGGTCCCCCTTCTGGGCGGGCGCCTGCCCCTGGTCCTGGCGCTGCTGCGGGGGACGCTGCTGCTGCCGCTGCTGAGGGGGGCGCTGCTGCTGGGCCTGCTGCTCGTCCAGGTACGCCTCCGGCCGGGTCTCGGTGACCTGGCGGGCGGGGGCGGCCTCGTGGAAGCCCATGCGACGGAGCAGGGTGTCGATGCTGAAATTCTCGAACCGCTCGGTCTGGCCGGGCGTGACGTCCCAGTGCAGGGTGCGGACGCCAGTGAGGTACGCCTCCCCCAGGGCGTGGAGCTCGACGATGGCGTCGACCGCGGCCGGGAGGTTCTTCTCCGCCTTGATCTTGCGGGTCTTGTCCCTGGTGGGCTTGTCGTTCTCGAACGAGGTGACGAGCTCCTGGCGGGCGATGATGATCACGGGGCCGGAGTGCCGACGCAGAAGCCACAGGATCTCGCCCCACCGGTCCTTCGCCCGGTTCCACAGGTCGGGGTCCACGGTGACGGGGAGGTCGGGGTTAGGGCCGCGGCGGCGCTGCTCCTGCGCCTTCCTCTCCGCCCGCCACCGGGCGTAGAGGGCCTGTTCGTCGCTGAGCATGTCCCACAGGTTCGTGCCGTTGTCCAACACGATCATGTTCCGCTTGCCCTCGACGGCGGGCGGCTGCGCGACGGCCCAGCGGACGGCGTCGAGGATGTCCTGGTAGGTGCCTTCGTGCGGGACGATCTCGTACCGGGCGCCGGGGATACGGCCGTAATAGTCGGCGGTGCCCTCGGAACCGCCGATCTCGATCCAGTACGTCATCCCGATCAGGTCGGAGCTGGTGCCCTCAGCGGCGACTCGGCTCTTGCCGGTCTTCTCCGGGCCCGCGAGGAGGATCATCGGCGGGTTGGGCAGGCCGGTCGGCTTACGGGATCTGCGCTCGCGCTGAGGCGTGGTGATACCAGGCATCTGGGTGTTCCTTCACTTCGTGGTCCCACGGGTGCTCTCCCGCGGAGGATGCAATGGCGGTGGGCTTAACCTCTCGCCGTTGCCATCGGCTTACTATTCTACCGGTCTGGCTGGGTAGCTCAATGCTTGTTGAGAAGATTCGCGACAGGAGTTGCGAGCTCCGGCTCCAGGTCCTCCCGGTGCCGGGCGTACCACTCGTCAAGGGCGCTGTGTCCCTCGGCCGCACGCTCCAGCTCCTGCTCGGACTTGGAGCCCCATGCGGTGACGGCCTCGGCGAACTCTCGCTCCACGGTGCCCGATTCCCGCCGACCGAGCGCTTGAGTGATCTCCTCCCAGGACGCACCGCCCAGGGCTTCGGCGAGCACCACCAGGTCGACGACCTCGTTGGCCACATGCCGCAAGCGGCGGGCCTTCTCGATGCGCTCCGTCGTGCTGATGGTCGTGGCTGTGTCCGCGAGTAGAAGCCGGGCGAGGTCGGACAGGTCACGGGCGGCGCGGGCGGTGGCGATCCGCGCCAGGGTCTCCGGTGTCATGCGGAAGGGTCCGATCATGCAGGCGGCGGGCACCCCAGGTGGGGAGCCCGCCACTTCGGTACGGGTAGGGGCAGGATGCCTTACGGGTTGACTGACGTCAGCGCCTGGCCGAACAACGCGAAGACCTGGCTCATGCTGGCCTTGTCCGGGATGCTGATGCCCTTGGTCGCGGCGTAGGTCTTGATGAGGCGGCTACGGACCTTGCGGCCCTCCCCTTCGTGCTTGCCGAGAACCAGTCCTATGGCCTTGCCGGTCAACGGCCCGTTGAACACTTCACGCCGTCCGTTGTCGATGACGTCCTTGATGATCTCGTACAGCTCACCCTCAGTGCTCCACTGTGGGATGCCTCCCTGCGGCTGCGGGGGCGCGGTGACCGTGCGCGGACGTGGCTTTTTGACGGCCGGTAGAACGGGCGGAACCGGATGTGTGGCCGGGGCGCGCACGGCGCCCAGCAGCGGGCGCGGAGCGGCCGGCTTGGGAACTACGGGCAGCTCAGGCGCCGAAGCGAAGATGCCTGTGGGCTCGATGCCCGCCGCCCGCAGACCAGCCGGGGCCGTCTCGGCGAGCGGGACTCCGGCGTTGACCAGTCGCAGCGGCAGCAGCGACGCCACGGGCGCCTTCCTGCGCCACGCCCGCCCAAATCGGCCATGGAGCTGCGCCTGGTAGACGATTCGCTCCTGCTCGAGCAGCAGGGCCGTGTCGTACGAGCCTTCCTCCCACAGTTGCATGCGACGCCAGAGAAGGAAGGTGGGTAGCGGGGAAAGCATCCAGCGGGCCCACCGAACCTTGTCCATGTGGCGACGACGCCCAGTGGCCGCGCCGATACGGACGGCGTAGATGTGCGCGGCGATCTCGGAGACCGCGACCCAAAGCAGGGACATAGACCCGTGGGAGACCTTGGACCAAAGGGAGTCGCCAGACGCGACGTTCAGCGTGCAGGTGATCAGGCTCAGGGCCCAAGGGACGAGCCGTGCCCACCACAGCGGCATGTCCATACGGATGAGAAAGAGGTAGGCCCCGGTGAAGACGGGGATGGCCGAGTCGATGGCGGCGGGCAGGACCCACGGTTCGGTGAAGCCCCAGGACGCGGCCGCCTTGGACACGGCGTCGAACGATGCGTAGAAACCGAGGCCGCCGACGGCGGCCCCGCCCAGCGCGGTCAGCCCGGCACCGAAGCGCTCCCGGCCGCTGAGCGGCGGTACGCCGGAGTCATCGAAAGCCTTCGGCTTCTCGTCCGCGTGGGAGCGGGGGGACAGACGTTTCAAGACACCATTCCTCTCGTTCGGGTCTCCCCGGTCGGCGTATGCTCATAGCCTTCCGGGTCGATTAAACGATATAGCGTCTTTCGCCTCGCGTGCCTTCGTTAGCAACTCACGCCCCGTCAAGAACCAGGACATGCAGGGCTATTCAGTCCCCCGGTTACCAGTCCAGTGGCTTCGTCGGCTTCCGTCTGTCCGGCGCAACGATCTTCGCCAGGTGTGCCGAAGACCCGAGCCGGGACAGCAGCCTCTCCCCCAGGATGTCCACCACGCCCATCGCCTGGCTCCCCGGCTGTCTGCGGCTGCGCAGGTTCGTGGTGTACACCGTGGGCCGTCCGGCCGCGATCCGGGCATCGATCAGGTCGATGGTCTCCTTCCGAGCGAACTCGGTAGCGGTGACGTCCATTTCGCCGCACAGCTCGTCGAGGACCAGCAGGTCGCACTCGACGAACCTTTTCCGGACCTCCCAGGCCTTCATGTTGTGTGGCGCCGAGTCCGGGCGACGCCACGTCAAGTAGGTCGCGTGCTTCACGAACAGCGCCCACAGCCCCCGCTCCGCGGCCTCGTTCCCGACCGAGATGGCTGCTGCGGTCTTCCCGCTGCCGATGTTCCCCGGAAGGATCATGTTCAGGACCGCCGGTCGTGCGTCCAGCTTCTTCGCCTCGATCAGAGAGTCGAGCCAGCGCTGAAGCGTCTTCGGTTTCTGTGCCTCATCGAGGTGATCGAAGCGAAACGCCAGATAGTCATCGTGGGCGGCGTCGATGATGCTGTTGCGCCACATGTTCCGTCGTGCCCTGGCCTGTGGCACGGCCACGTCCTCCCACAGTCCGTCTTCCGGTTCTGGCTGGGGCGGAACGCCGAGTTGCGACATGTCCGCGCCGTTTTTCTCCAGCACGCGCAAGAGGTGCGCGCTCAGGTCGCCGAGCGCATTCATGCCGCGGGCCGGCGCAGTCGTCGGGGTGTCCGCGGTGACCGACATCGTGGCGCTCCTTACTGTCGTGCGAGGACGCCGAATGTGGCGTCGTCAAAGTCGTCTGCCGGGGTGTCGAGAGTGCCGCCGGGCGGGGTCTGCGGATCGTCGCCCTGGTCACCCCAGGTCGCCGAATCGCTGTATGGAACCCGTCCGTTGGGCTGATTCGGGACGATGCGGTTCGTGATGACCCCGAGGGCGTTCTGCCACTGCTGCGCGCTGGGCAGATGCTTGCGTGCGTGCCGGAGGGCATCTGCGCACTGCCGCTTGGTGTAGCCCTTCTCGAGCGCCTTGGTCACCATGCCGCGCATGGCGACGTATCCGTTCGCCTTGCCGACGAACGGGCCGAGGTGCTTCTCGGCGTCCTCCCACCACCACTTGGCAACTTCCTCAGCGGCCTCGGCCAGGGCAGCCTTCTCCTCGGTCTTTCGAACGGCTGCGGCATCCTTCGCCGCATCATCAGCAGCCTTCTGGGCCGCGGTTCGGCGGGGACGCCGGGCACGGGGGGCCGTTTTCGGCGGCGCGGTGGGCGGCTCCTCGGCGAGGGGCTCCCCCTCGGCCGGATCCTCCTCCGGCTCAGGGGCCAGGTCGGCAGGGGGTTCCGCCTCGTCGTAGGGGTCGGTCTCGAACCCGTCGCTGCCGAGGGTGCCATCGGGGTACTCGACGAAGAACGTGCCGTCCTCCTGCTCCACCACGGGGACGGCCGGATCCCTCTGAGTGCTGAAGATCTCGTGATCCTTCTTCCACTGGTCCACGGGAAACTCAGACACCGCCGTGCCCATGACGACCTTGCCGTTGCGCAGTCGACGCCGTTCGAGGCGGTAGTGGCCCTCCGCGGCCAGCAGGCGCAGCGAGGTCCTTACAGCTTCACGTCCCTCGCGGCCCTCACCCTTGGAGAGTTGGTCGGACCGAACCTGCCACCCCTCCTTTTGATCAAGAAGGTAGGTCAGCAGCCCTAGCGCGCGGTAGCTGAGGCGTGTGTTGCGGACGGTCGTCGACTCCACGTGGACGTAGTAGGGGCGACGCCGGTTGTGACGGACTGCCGTGGGGCTGGGCAGGCGGCTCATGCGCAGGCCTCGCTGGCGTTGTCCTCGGTCAGGCGGAAGTAGGTGCGGTGCGTCCGGCGGCCGGTGGCCTGGCTGCGGGCCATGCGCCGCTTCCTCTCGGCCATGCCCGCGGTGCGGAGTTCGGTGAGGGCGCCACGCACTTGGTGGGAGTTCAGTCCGAGGCTGCTGTAGATGGACGTCACGTCGACCCACTCGCCATCAGGGTGCAGGGCGAGTTCGAAGAGGATGCGGTGAGCGCGGTCGGAGAACTTCTGAGTCTGAACGGTCGCGGTGTTGATCATCGTGCTGGTCCCTCGGGAGAGGGGCCCGGCCACGGTGGGCCGGACCCGGGCGGCCGTCGTCACTCGTCGCTAGCGCCGGGTTGCCTCGCGGGCAGCAACTCCGGGGTTTCCCGCAGTAGTTCGTCGAGATCGCCACGCCGGTACGCCGCCAGCAGCACGCCCATGCCGACCGGCTGCCCCTTGTACTTCTTCCAGGTGAAGGTGACAGTGCCGGTGGGCTTCCCGCCCGGCACGAACTCGAGCCCCGGGATGACCTCGCCGGTCCGCGAGTCGAAGATGACGCCCGTCTCCGGGTCGCGCTGGGCGTGCTTGAGGGACGCCTCGACGAACGCCGGCTTGGCAGTTATGACGATGTCGATCTCGCCCTTGTCCTCCGCATAGGCGTCGAACTTGCTCTGATCGGCGATCTCGAACCGGTCCTTGGTGAGGTTGACCTTGTAGCGGCCCACCTCCTCGCCGCGTATCTCCACGACAAGGTCCGACTGCCGGTTCTCCACGAAGCCCTCGATGAGAGGCTCCTTCGGGGCGTCCTTCTTCGGCTTGATGACGTCCTTCTGGTGGTCTTCGATGGCGCGAGCAAGCGCGCCGACCAGCGCGAGGGACTTCAGGGGGAGCCCGGTGTGCTCCTTGGCCTGGTCGTCGTCGGCGACGTCGTTCGACATCTGGGCGTTCCTCTCTTTCCCCGGACGCCGTGGCCCAGGGTTTGGTCCTCCCGGGCGGGGTGTCGCGGGGCGTCGCATGGAGGTACGTCGCCGGCCGATTCTTGTTACACCTAGGCCCAGGTAGCTGGGTTGCTCTCCCAACCGATCCGAATAGTACACCCAGGTAAATGACTTGTGGAGGGCGCGACGTTAACGGTGCGCCCTCATACCTTCGGAGCGGCTCTGCAGCATTCGGCGACGTCACCGAACGCGGCGGGGCCCCGGCTCCGCCCCATCCGGAACGAGGGCGGAACCGGCCCGGCGGCGGGCGAGGGACGGCCATGACGGCATGCCCTGCTTGCGAGGCAGGGCGCCGCGGTTGAAGTCCGCGGGCTCGCAACCCTCTCCCGCTGCCGGACACCGACGCATGGGAGAGGACCGCACCAGCCGTGACCGAGACGATCGCCGCCCCGCCGCGCTTCATCACCTACGTGCCGCTCACTGACCTGTCGCCGGCGCCCCGTAACCCGAAGCGGCACGAACTCGAGCTCATCATCGCCTCGATCGACATGCACGGCCTGGTGGAGATACCGGTCGTCGACGAGCGGACCCAGAAGACCCTCCACGGCCACGGCCGCCGTGAGTCCCTGATCGAGATGCAGTCCCGCGGCATGCGCACGCCGAGCGGCATCGTCACCGACGAGGACGGCGGCTGGCTTATCCCCGTCCTGCGCGGTTGGTCGTCCAAGAACGACGCCGAGGCCGAGGCCCTGGCCATCAAGCTCAACCGGCTTCCTGGTGAGGGCGGATGGGATCCCCGTGAGCTCGCCGAGGTCCTCGAGGACCTGGCGACAGGCGACGCGGAGCTGTTCGACTCCCTGGCCATCCCATACGACGAGATGGACAAGCTACTCGGCCAGGTCGACCCCGAGACCCTTCCCGGCGGCGGCCGCGAGGACAAGACCCCGCTGCTCCACCTGCCGGACGACGGGGAGCACGGCGGCGATGAGCTCAGCCCCGACGACGAGGGCCGCGCCCCGCATACGACGTGCCCGGCCTGCGGGCACACGTTCACCTCCAGCCGCTGACCCGCCCTCCGAGGAACACCATGTCCACCCGACGCAAGGCACGCCGGCCACAAAGCCGCAGCGGTCGCCCACGCCTGCTCTCCGAGGAGGTCGAGGCGCGCCTCGTCGGTGCCTCGCGTACGGGCGTCGCCGTCGAGCTGGCCGCCGAGATGGCCGGGATCTCCCGCTCGAGCTTCCTGGCGTGGATGGCCCGCGGCCGCGCCGAGGTCGAGGCCCGCGAGGCAGGCGAGAATCCGGATCCGGACGAGGACGAGTACGCGGCCCTGTACGAGAAGGTCCGCACCGCCCGCGCCACCGCGGCCGCGCGCGCCATGATGAACATCCGCCGGGTCGCCGACGGCGGCATCGTCACCAAGGTCACCACCCGCAAGTTCCGCGACTCCGTGACCGGCGAGATCGTCGAGGAGACCGTGGAGGACCGCACCGCGCCCGACTGGCGCGCCGATGCGTGGTACCTCGAGCGGCAGCACCGCGAGCACTACGGCAAGGACGCCATCGTCGCGGTCGAGATCACCGGCCTGGGCGACGTCCCTGCGGGCCAGGAGGAAGGGCCCGTCGACCTGTCCGCGCTCGCCGAGCGCCTGGACCGCACCTTGTTCGCCGTCGAGTTCCCGCCCGAACTCGAGGACGGCAGTGTCGTCGACGCCGAGGTCATCGACTGAATTTCCACGACGCGACGTTAACCACCACGGCCCTGCACGGTGCTCCCTCCCTGCTCAACAGCAACGGAGGAAAGCACCGTGACCACCACCTACTACCCGGGCGCCAGCCGTGCGTACGACTTCTCGGGGAGCTACAAGGGCGACCTGATGGACCCCGACAAGGTCCTCCTGCACACCACCGAGGGCACCACCCTCGTCGACTACTCCAAGGGCGCTGTCGCGCCGAACATCACGGCGAAGCCCAACTTCGACAAGAAGCGGCTGGACTGGTACCAGCACTACGCGTTCGACCGCTCCGCGCGTGCCCTGGTCAACAAGGCCGGCGGCGTGGAGACCAACACCGACGACGTCGTCCAGGTCGAGCTCGTCGGCACCTGCGACGCCGCGCACCGAAAGACCTGGGGCAAGCTGCAGGCGGGCGTGCACTACATCTACTGGCCGGACGCCCCGGACTGGGCGCTCGACGACCTCGCCGACTTCCTGGCCTGGCAGAACGTCAAGAACGGCGTCCCGCTGAAGGCGCCCGGCGAGTGGCTGCCCTACCCGGCCTCGTACGGCAACAGCAAGGCGCGCATGACCTTCGCCGAGTGGCGGGGCTTCTCGGGCGTGTGCGGCCACCAGCACCCCCCGGAGAACGTGCACGGCGATCCAGGTGACATCGACATCACCACGCTCCTGGCGAAGGCGAAGAGCAAGGCCGCGGCCCTCAAGGGCAGTTCGACCGGCGGCTCCACCACCAAGCCGACCCCGAAGCCCGCGCCGCCGTTCCCCGGCGCCGACAAGTTCGGGCCCGGCAAGTCCAACGCGTCCATCACCCTGCTCGGGCAGCAGCTCGTCCGGAAGGGCTACGGCAAGCACTACACCTCCGGCCCCGGCCCGAAGTGGGGCGAGGCGGACCGGCTGAACGTCCGCGACTTCCAGCTCGCCCACAAGGAGCTGGCGGGCGACGCCGACGGGATCCCCGGACCGAAGACCTGGAAGCTCCTGTTCTCCTGACCATTCCCGGCCGGCCCGCACCCGCGGGCCGGCCCCGTCCCTCAAAGGCCCTGTCAGTGGCAGGCGAGACCGTCATCACCGTCATCGGCAACCTGGTCGACGACCCCGAACTCCGCTTCACTCCCTCCGGCGCCGCGGTGGCCAAGTTCCGCGTCGCCTCGACTCCCCGCACCTTCGACCGGCAGACCAACGAGTGGAAGGACGGCGAGAGCCTGTTCCTGACCTGCGCCGTGTGGCGGCAGGCGGCCGAGAACGTCGCCGAGTCCCTCACCCGCGGCATGCGCGTCATCGTCCAGGGGCGCCTCAAGCAGCGGTCCTACGAGGACCGTGAGGGCGTCAAGCGCACCGTGTTCGAGCTGGACGTCGAAGAGGTCGGCGCGAGCCTGCGCAACGCCACCGCGAAGGTCACCAAGAGCGGGGGCGGCGCTCAGCGCCCGGCGGCCGCGGCGCAGGGGCGGCCCGCTGCCGATGACCCGTGGGCGGGACCAGCGCCTGAAGATCCGCCGTTCTGACCGCTACGCACTCGAGGGGCCCCGGGCTGATGTCCGGGGCCCCTCGGGGTTGTTCAGGCGGCGGCGACGGTCCAGGCGGAGTCCAGGATGAGCAGGTCTCCGTCGTCGACCTGGTCCGTGGTGTCTGACGGCGGAGTTGCCGCCTGACTGGGGGGCTCGGCGCCTTCTGCAGGCGTTTCGACCGGGGCGGGCGTGTCCTCGACAGGCGCGGGCGTCTCCTCGGCGGGAGCGGCCGGCGTCTCCGCGGGCGCCGGGGTTTCCTCGACCGGGGTGGTCGGCGACTCGTCGGCCGGGGCCGGGGTCTCCTCGACGGGAGCAGCCGGCGTCTCCTCCACCGGGTCGGTAGCCGGAGGGTCCGACGGCTCCGGGGCCGTGGGAGCCGTCTCTGCGGGAGGCTCGCTCGGCGTCGTGTCCCCGGTGGACGGCTCCGTCGGGTCTGTCGGGGTGCTCGGCTCCGTCGACGGGGTGGTGGTCGTGGGAGCTGGCGACGTCGTAGTCGGCTGCGTCCCTTCCGTGCTCGCTGTCGGTGTGGAAGCAGTGCAGCCGTCCACCACAGGCACAACCGGGGGCTCCATGTCCGCAGTGTGCACAGGCAAGGACACCACGGGCGGCTGATCGAGACCAGCAGCGATCGCCACGATGTCGTCGCCGCCCGTGAACCACGGGGCGGCGATTTGGACACCGAGCACAGACTGCGCGGCCAGGAGAACAGGTTCGTCGACCGCAGCGCTCTGCGGCGAGTGCAGGATGGTCTCCACGTCCAGCCTGTCCAGCCCCAACGTACCTAGGGTGAGCGCGGCCAGACGAGGCGGGAGCGGCGCCGCCAAGCCCGACACGTTCGCTTTCGCCGACGAGTTGGCTTCCGTGTCTTGGATCAAGTCCGTGTACTCCGACAACCGCCCCTTGTCCGTGCCCCAGAGCACGTACCGGCCGGATCGGGAGAGATTGGGGTACAGCTCGGTCGTACCGTCCTGCCGGACCCACGTCTTCGCATAGTCCTTGTCTGCGAAGATCCTCAGCCCTATGCGCTCTGAGCCGTACGAGAAGGTGAAGATCGTACTGTCCGGTCCGATGGCCGCCTTGCTTGCCATCACCATGCCGTCAGCGTCCGTGCACTCTGCTTCGAGATTGGCGATCGGCTCGCAGTCGATCTGGCCAGCCTCGGAGAAGTCCAGAAACTCCGAGCCGACGAACGGCTTCGCCGAGGACTGCCCGGCCGAGGCGCCGGAAGGACTCGGCGACGAGCTCTTGTCCGGTGCACTCGCTGAGGTTCCTGCTGGGCTGCCGGCGGTGAGGTAGCCCAGCGCCCAACTCCCTGCAAGCGCAGGCAGCAACGCCGCGGCGATTACCCACCGCCTCGCTCGGCCGCGCGGGCGTCCGGGCAGGAGGGGCTCGTCGGGCATGGGGGTGATGTCGAGTGGTGGAGCTGGCTTGACGGTTCCCAGCAGTTCACCGAAGTCCTTGAACTCCGGGTGCTCACGGACCATGCGTTCGACCTGCTCCAGTGGGAGATCAGGCAATGCAGAACGCACCTGCCGTACGGCTGAGTCGAAGCTCTGGGGCTTCAAGAACAGGAGGCGTTCACCCCCCAGGTTGACAAGGCCCAGGTCGGTGAGCTCTGCATCGTCCTCGTCCTCGGGGGTCAGGATGTGGATTCGGACGCGAGGCTGCGACTCGGTCACGACTGACCCCAGCTGCCGCGGCCCGCGGACATTGCGCTGCTCAACTCTGGCGGTCCCTTTCCCTGGTGTTCAAGATCCGAGCGATACGCGCGGCCGTCTTCTCGGCACGCTCAGGCGTGATGTCTTCGATGTCGGTGAGGACGAGCTGAGCACCATCGGGGAGTTCGATCTCCTCACGATGGAGCTCCGGCTCATCCAGGCCGTCACCCGATCCGGCGTCCTCCCGCACCTCCTGCGGGTTCTGGACGCGCGCGAACTCGCGAAGCATCGCTTCCTTGGCATCGCGCACCCGCGAAGGGCTGCGTTGGTAACCGGGCCGCAGCGCACCCGCGGCGGCCAACATCTCGCGGGTCTCCTCATCGTGAGGGGTGGGCCCGCCATCCAGCGCCCGCTCTAGGCGCTCGCTCTGCTCAGCGCGTCGCGACATGCGCCCTCGCCTCTCGTGTCTCTGCCCGTGTTCCGACAACCCTATTTCTGCCCGCTACCGCCGTCAGCAGTTCCTCGATCAGCTGGGGAGACGACTGCCCGGCCGGCATGACTTCGGCGAGTTTGCGTAGGGCTCGTACCGTGAGGGTACGGACCGCGCCGTCGCTCTTCCCCATGATCTCCGCGGTTTGGCCAGGGGTCAGCCCGTCGAAGAACCGCAGGATCAGGACCTCGCGTTGCTCAGGACGCAACTTCTGCATGCGGGCGGCAACGGCCTCAGCCAGTGCCCGCCGTTCAGCGTGCTCCTCCGGGCTCTGGTCAAAGCGCGGCCGGTCGAGCTCAAGATGATCGGCGTACAGCACTTCCGAGGGCCGCCGCTGCACCGAGCGCAGGTGATCAAGCGCGGTGTTCTTCGTGATCGTGCGCAGCCAAGCCAGCAGACTCGTCCCCGCGCGGTACTTGCCGATGTTCTGAGCGACCTTCAGCCACACTTCCTGACACAGGTCTTCCGCGAAGTGCCCGTCCCGGATGTAGAACCGCACCCAGTGGTACACGGTGTCATTCAGTTCGTCGTACAACGCCCCAATGGCGTCAGCCCCGTCGTCCCCGCCTGCTGCGGCGCGTGCGACCAGGGCCTCCAGAGTGTCGGTCACGGCGTGTTATCCCCCCAAGCCGGTGCTGTGGTGATCAGCTACGACGCCGCACTCGGGCCCACCTTCCCAGTTCCCCCACCAACGGACGATCACGTTCCGATGCGGCGCTGAGGCAGCATAACCAATCCTTTACGGATCGCATCGAACAGGCCTACGAAACCGCGCGCCACTCACTAACCTGCCACACAGGCAGACCCCTGGCACCACACGCCCGCCCGCACTGCTCGATCAGCGTCGATCGTCACGCGCGCGGCCACCAAACGACGACCCCAGACGCCAACGGTCTCGTCGCCGACGGCCGACCCGACGGGCGCCCCGGATCCGCGCCAGGCCCCTGCAGGCGCCGTACGTCTCCACAGGTGTAACAGATTCCGGTAATCCACGTACTTACCGGTGCCGGACTGAACGCAACCGGCTCCATCCGGCCGGAACAGTCCGCCCGGGGGCGCCTACGGATGAACAAGGACGACCATGGCTCGCGGCGGTTCAAATACATTGCTGAGTTTCGAGACGATTGCCGAGCGCATGGAAGTCCCAAAGCGCACGGTGCTCGACAACTACAGAACTTGGGACATCCCCGTCGTGCGCATCAGCGATCGAATTCTCCGCGTACGGGAACGCGATTTCGAGGCATGGCTAGACGCGCGCACGGAATGAAGATCTGGCGCCGGCACGTGAGTTATAGCTGCGAATACAGGGCCCTCACCGACGACACAGCCTCTGACGCAACGACTTGACCTGCCATGGCTACGCCTACGTACAGTCCAACTCCCCTGGCCAGGGAGTCACCTGAGAAACGACCAAGATCGCGAAAGGCGTCCCGTGGCACGCAAGCCCACTGTCTACAAAAGGTGCGACTGCCCTGACCAGAACAGGCCGAAGAAGGGCGGGTGCGGCCATAGTTGGTCCTACAACCGCACGACTGACGAAGGCAGCCGCACGCGCGCGACGATCCCCGAATCAGTCGGCCTGACGCAGGCTCAAGCGCAAGCGATCCTCGACGGAATGGCCCCCGGCGCAACCCCCGAGCCCGTCGAAACGAACCTCACCTTCAAGCAGTGGGCAGCCGACTGGCTGGGCCGACGACGCGCCAAGGAGATCAGCGTCGCCAGCTACGAGTCCGCCGTCCGCGTCCACCTCAACCCCCGCTGGGGAAGCAAGCGCCTTCGCACCATCAGGAAGGCCCAAGTCGAGGCGTGGGTACAGGAGATGGAGGCCAACAAAGACCTCGCCAACTCCACCGCGGAGGGGCACTGGAAGGTCTTCAAGATGATCCTCAAGGATGCCCTCCAGAACGGAAAGATCGCATCCAACCCCACGTACGAGGTAGACGGGCCCTACGTCGCCGAGTCGACCTCCTACGTCTTCAGCCCGGCCGAGTGCTGGGCGATCTACGACGAGTTTCCCAAGCGGTACCGCCTCATACCCATGCTCGGGTTCGCGTGCGGACTCCGCCAAGCAGAGGCCCTGGCCGTGTGCGAGGACGTCATCGACACGGACAGCAAGCTGCTCACCGTGCGCCGGCAGATCCTCCGGACCAAGGAGACCCGCTACAGCCCCACGCTCGTCGACAGGCTCAAGACGAGCCCGCGCCTGAACACCAAAGACGTCCCGATGCCGCCGTACCTGGTGGACGCCCTGGAGGAGTTCATGGAGCGGCAGCCGCCGCGGGTCACCCAGAACGTCCTGTGGGAGCACAAGAAGACGCTCACCGAGTGCAAGCGCGGCACGGCACGTGCCCTGTTCTGGAGCGCGCGCAACAACCTCATCTGCCGGAACCACTTCAACGACGACGCGTGGAAGCCCACGCTGCGGAAGCTGGGGATCAAGGACGAGGAGGGGAAGCTCCCCACGTTCCATGACCTGCGGCACACCTTCATCTCCACGTGCCTTCAGAACGGAATCCCGGAGCACACCGTGGCGGCGTGGGTCGGCGACTCCGTCGAGGAGCTGCGCCGGACGTACAGCCACCTCCTGCGGGACCACGCGGACACGCACGGCGCAATCGCCGCGGGCCTCACGGCGCGGCCGTCGCGGCCCGCCGAGTCTGTCGCGGCGTGACCTCAGCGCCTCTCCGGGCGCGAGCGCAGAACCCTCAGCGGGGCTGAGGCCGATGTCGGCCTCAGCCCCGCTGGCGCGTTTGCGCCCCGCAGAACCGCGGATCTATCCAGGGCAATCAGAGAGGTACAACCTGATCACGCCCCGCCGCGCGATGTTCCGACGGGAAGCTCCATCCCATCAAAGGCCCAGGACAGCGGCGTCCTGCCGCAGGTGAAGGGCCTAATCAAGCAGGCTCGTAGACCCCCGTGCCATGGCTACTTTCATGGCTACGTACGTAGCCGTGAACCCCGGTATGGACCCGTACGGAACGGGTTCTAGCGTAGGGCCTGAATCCACGAAAAAGAGCCTCTGACCAGCTAAAACGCTGGTCAGAGGCCATTAGCGGCAGACGAGTCGGGCTGTACGCCGGGTATTCCTGAGCACCCTTCTGACCTGCGCTTTTGTGAGCCGTATCGGTTGTGACCTGCTAGGACGGGTTGCAGAGGCGATCGGAGGCAGTCAGAGGAAACCGCTCTGATTCGACCCGGGTTCGACCCGAGCTGCTCGGAGCCAGTCAGAGGCAATCGCCCTCTGTCTGGCCCCGAATCGGCCGAGGTCAGAGCGGTGTCGAACGGGTCAGGACTCCTCTGACGGCACTCCGAGTCGTTCTCGGTCGAGCCGCGATGGGGACGCCTGCCTCCGCTTCGGAGCCAGGCATACGAACGCCTCCAGGACGGCAATCCTGGAGGCATCGCTGGCACCGATTGGAGGTCGGTTCCGGACACCACCCGTGGTTTTAGCGGGCCTGGGTGGCGTCCACGTCCTTGCGAGACGACCTCACAGTGCCACACCACACCCACCAGACGGACTCACCCCGACGTCCAATTCACCCGAGCGAGCGACTGGGTCTTCATGGGCTGCCTCGGGCCGCGGCTGACCTGGTTCTGCTCGGAGACCTCACCGGCCGCTACGCGGCGGGAAGCTACAGCAGGCTCGGCTCCGACCGCCGGAGCGTGGTCCTGCGCAGTGACCATCAGGGCGGGGCCGAGCACGGGCATCGGATCACCGCGGCCATCGCCTGCCACGTGGCCCGTGCTGGCGGCACCGTCGACCAGCTCACGCAGCTCCTGCTGCACCCCGAGCACGAAGGCGGACGGCACACCCGCAACATCGCACTGCGTTCCGGTCAGTCGCGCGCCCTGGACTACATCCGCCGGGTGTGGGCCAGCGCCTCGGACGCAATCAGCACCACCACGGCACTGGGCTCCCGGCACGAGGCGTACGAAGTCCTCGCCGCACTGCGCGACCGGATCGAGACGACGCCGTGGCGCGGGGAGCGGGGACGGACCGCGCTGCGGGTGCTGCGGGCGCACCTGAACTTCGCCGAGATCGCCGGCGGGCCCCTGCACCACGCCAGTGAGCGGCAGACCGCGGAGGAAGCCGGGGTCTCCCGTACGACACTGCGGCTCGTCTACGAGACGGTCCTCCGCCCGCGGGGCTGGCTGCGGCGTCTGCGGGTGGGCCATGGCCGGGAGGGCTCCACCTGGTACCTGGGCGAGGGCACCATCCCCGGTCACGGCGACCACGCTCTGCTGTCTCGTTTCCGGTCCACTCAGTTCCCCCCCGACCCGGCACTTGAGGAGTGGACCACCCCTGAGACGGCCACGACGGCCGACATCGACTCCACCGTCCTCGGCCATCTCATGGGCCACGACGCCTTCGCCCACCACGCCCTCGGCAGCGCCGCCCTCGTGATCATCAGCGCCCTGCACCAGCACCCCCACCAGACCGTCAGCGGGCTCGTCGGTACGTCCTCGGTCTCTCGCGCCACCACCTACCGGGCCCTGCGGCGCCTCGCCGACCACGGCCTCGTCCAGCACACCGGAGAGACCTGGACCCTCACACCGCGTGCGCTGGAGGGCTTCGGTATCCGCCTCCCGGACGCTGGCAACGGCCACACGCCGGCACAGGGCTGGGCCAACATCGCCGAGCAACACGGCACCTGGGGCATCGCGGCCCGACGCAAGGCCCGGCACACGGCGGAACGGGCAGCCTACCAGCAGGCACTGGACCGGCTTGCGGAGCACCGCAGCAGGGCCGTGGTGCTCGTGCGTGACGGCCGTCAGGTCCTGGTCCCAGCACCTCGCCCCGACGAGATCCCGGCGACGTGGCACACCCCGGACGGGCGCGTCCTCGACCCGCTCACCGGTCGTCCAGCCGCCGACTGGCGGGTCGCCACCGACGGCCGCCTGATCCTCATCACCCCATCCGACCAGCGCAGTTATGACGAGCTGGCCGCCGCCCACGCCGAAGCCCTCAGCGAATGGGAGTCCGTCGCATGAACCCAAAACCCCCGATCACCTCCGACGCGAGCAACGAGGTGACGCCCCAGGCCCTGCGCCAGCAGTACGAGTCCGGCGCCACGGTCGACGAGCTCGTCACCGCCAGCGGCCTGTCGTATGGCACCGTCCTCAACCGGCTGCACGACGCCGGGACCGTCATGCGCACCTCCTGGCAGACCCGCCGGATGCGGCAGAACCCACAAGCCCGCAAGCGCCTCGCGGCCCATCTGCGCACCCTCTACGAGCAGCGAGGCGCAACCCTCACCGAACTCGCCGCGGCGGCGGGAGAGACGAGGCGCGGTGCCCGGCGCCTGCTGATCGAGGCCGGCGGCACCGTGCGCACCACCCAGCAGACCCTGCGGATGCGCGCGGCAGCCCGGGCCGCCGACCGGTACAAGGTCGCGCTGTCCCTGCGGTCCCGTTACGAGGCCGGAGCCACGGTGCCGGAACTCGCGCGCGAGCACAGCTACTCCGTCGCCACCGTCTATCGGCTCCTGCACCAAGCAGGCACGCGCATGCGGCCCCAACACACGCACGGACCGACCCACGACCCGAGGAAGCGGCCATGAGCTCCCTCGTCCGCGCGGATGTTCGCCGCCCTGCCTGGCAGATCAAGAAGGCGGCCGTGCGCCATGCCGGCCGCCACAAGACAGCACGGGCACCCCCGTCGTCGGCCCGCTCCCCGACGCGCGCAACCAGACAACACCCCTTCCTTAATTTCAGGAGATCAAGCACACGTGAACGAGAACACCCGCCACAAGACCCTGGCCGCGGCCACAGAACACGTCTGGGACGCCTTCGTCATCGTCGTCGGCATGCTCAAGGGCGGCACCGGCAAGACCACCTCGGCCTGGTTCATCGCCCTCTACTACGCCGTCGTCCTCGGCCTGCCCACGTTGCTGCTGGACGCCGACGCGACCAGTCAGTCCGCCTACGACTGGTTCAAGGTCGCCCAGGCCGCCGGCTTCGAGATCCCGGCCAACCTGGTGGTCGAGCGGTACCCGTTCGACGACATCGCCGAGTACATCCGTGCCAAGCGCGCCGAGTTCGGCGCGATCGTGGTCGACGCCGGCGGCGGCAGCGCCCGCATCTTCCACGAGGCCGTCACCGAGGCCAACCTGCTGCTCGTCCCGGTCGCCCCCACCAAGATCGAGCGCCGCAAGCTCGTCGCCACCTTCGACGAGGCCGAACGCGCCGCCGCCCGCAACACCCACGACGTCACCGCCCACGTCGTCATGGTCAAGGCCGACGACCGCACCAGCCTGCCCAGCCGAGCGAAGGACCAGCTCCTCGACCCCGCCCAGGGCGAGGGCATCGGCCCCGACCGCGACGAGCCGTTCCCGCTCGCCGACACCACCATCCACTCCTGGGTCCACTACATGGAGGCCTTCGGCGAGATCCCGACCGAACTGAGCGAGTACGCCAACCTGATGAAGGAGCTGACCCAGGCATGACCGAGAAGAACGAGAGGCCGAAGCCCCCGGCCCGCCGCACCGGCGGACGCACCTTGGGCGGAGCCAGCAAGACGACCCCGCCGCCCCCGCCCCCGGCCGCCGAGCTCACCCCCGAGCAGTACGCCGCCGAACAGGCCGCTACCCCGGGTGAAGACCGTCCCGCTGCACGCGAGCCGCAGGTTCAGCCCGCTCCTTCCACCGTTCCCAACCCCGAGAGGTCGGCACAGGGCCGGGCCGAAGCGATGCCCGAAGCGGCACAGCCGTCCGCCACGCCGACTGCTGAGGCACCGAGCGTCCCCGTCCCGGAGCAGGCCGCCAGTCAGCCAGCTCGCCCGGCCGTCGCCGCCACCGAGGCGGGGACGGAATCCCCCGGTCAGTCGATGGAATGGGAGGTACCGCCTGTTCCCCCCGCTGCCGAGCCCGCAGCACCTGCCATCCGGCCCACGCAGCCAGCCGCACCCGTTGTGCAGCACGGGACGGCCGCGGCTCCTGGCGCAGCCTGGAGCGCCGAGGTGGCGCTTCGCCCTGCAGATTCTCCGGCGGCAGGTGGCAACGGGTTCCCGGTGAGGAGCGATGTTCCACGGGCTCACCAGGAACAGGATGTGCAATCGCAGGCAGCGCCCAGCGAAGGAACACCGTGGGCTCAGGGATCTGGCCGTCCCAAGGACATTCCTGAGACCGCCGTCGTTCTCAACCAGCGCATCATCGCGCGCGAGAGTCTCGACTCGTCGGTCCCCGCGGCGCTGAAGCTGAAGAAGCGGCTTAAGCGCTTCGCCCTGGACAACGAACTCGACCACCTGCCCATCGGCGACATCGTCTCGGTCGCACTGGACGAGTGGCTCACCACCCGCGGATTCTGACCCGACCGCAAGGCACGGGGCGGCCACCCTCACACAAGGGGGCGGCCGCCCCGTGCCGACTATTCCAATAGACCAATAGGCGGATAGCTATCGGCCTATCCGGACCGACCGGAGCAGCTCTCGTGCCTGATCACTCCCTCTACGCCCGCCGACTACGTGAAATCGCCGACGCACTCGACGCCGAGCCCCAGCAGACCGATGACGTTCTCACTCCGCACCCGGACACCCTGGACGTCATCAGCAACCGGCACACCAAACGCGGACAGTTCAACCACGCCATCCCCGAAACCCTCCAGCTCCAACGCCGGATCCGCCGCTACAACGCCGACACCGGCGTACCGCACGGAGACATCGTCGCTCTCGCCCTCGACACCTGGCTCCGCGCAAAGGGCTACCCGCCCGACCTCAAACAACGAGAGAAAGACGCTTCCTGATGGCTTTCTCGGCCGTTCCTGCGACCTGGTCGCGCGCATGTCTTGGACACGGCTGCGGTCACGATGCCGACTGGACGGCAAGCGCCTTGCGTGGGTCACATTGGGCATTCGTCAAGGTGTGCTGCCTGCGAAGATGACCGCTCCCAGCAATGACGGGTAGGCCATGTGACGACGAGCGGCTCTCCTCGGGCACCTCGACGCGGTGAGGCTGCCAGCGGCTTATTCATTGCCGCTTGCGTGAACGGCATCAGTCCCTGCTCTGAGTGCGCCGATCGTCTGCCGCGGAGGGACGCCGCGTACCGGGGATGCCGTGACCGTGTTGCCGGAAGGGGGTCTCATCCGGGTGCCGCCGGATACGTGCTTGCCGCCAAGCGACGTCGAAGGACGGCTTGTCAGGGCTCGTCCACATCAGTCGGAGGGCACTGCAGCTGGTGAGGGGCGCCAGGATCCACCTCAGTAACGTGGTCATGGGCTTCCGGGACCGCGTGACCCCGTTCCGTTCTGAGCGGCGATGACTTCGATGGCCACAGCGTGTTCGGGTTGCCGAGCGGCCCGCATGCCGTCGGCGAGGAGGCTGAGCAACATGCGTTTCTGCTCGTTGCGGGAGAAAGTGGTGAGGAAGTCCCGCAGAACTTCCAGCACCTGGGCCTCGAACGGCTCCTCATCGTCAGGGGGGTAGTTCCGCAGGCGATCGGCTATCTGGCGCAGGTACTCGTCGCTCGGGGGATCCGCCAGTCCGGCCGCCGACTGCGCTGCCTGCTGCAGCCACCAGGCAAAGACCCCCGCTGGGTGCGCGAGCTCGCGTACAAGGGCCCGGTTGCGTTGGCGTGTCAGGGCTTCCTGAATGCTCTGCTTCCTGCTGGCCTCAAGCAGTGCCCGGACCGCCTCATCATCGTCAGATGCGAGCGTAAGACGGCACTCGGCTCTCACCTCAAGACCGGATTCTGTGTCGATGAGGCGTGAGCGCCGCAGGCTTCGCGCACATGCATCCTGGGCTGCCGGCAAGTCCCTTGGGTCCATGTGCCGTACCGTGTCCGCTGCCGCTGCCCGCAGGGCGATGCGGACTTGGTCCGCGAGTACATCGGGGTCGTAGGCACCGGATGGGCCGGCCTCGGGGAAAGCGGTGATGGTTGTAGTGAAGCGAATGCCTGGCTGCAGGCTGGACAAAACAGCTGGGAACTCGGTGATGCCGCGCCTGAGAGCACGCCGCCGCGATCGTGCCGATCGGTACGTCATAGTGCGGCAGTCCCCTCGTCTCCTGCGTTCGGGGTGTGGTGTCGTCGTTCGTGGCGGCGAAGCATGAGTCGTTCGCGCATGGCGATGACGGCGGGTAAGTTGTAGGCGACGCCTTCCTTGCCGAGCAGGAATGCGGCCATCGGCCCGGTGACCATGTGCTCATCGACGACTCGGTCGAGAACGTGGACGACTGCGTCGTCAGCGAGATCGTGGTCGGCCACTGCTTCGGCCCATTTCTCAAGCAGCCGTTCGCAGCGATCGGCCAGGGCTGGATCCGCCAGGCAGGCGCACCAGCCGGTGACCAGTTCGTCGGCGGTCTCAGGGTGCGCCAAGGCGTCGTTCAGCAGGAGGGTGACGGTGGACGGTGCGGCCTTTGGGTCGAGGAGCGCGAGGAAGGCCCGGCATCCGGCTGGCTTTGCTTTGCCTTCGATCCAGCCGGTGATCGCCTCCCATACCTGTGGCAGCAGGGAATCGTTCTCTGCCATGGCCCGCAGGGCCTTCTCACCGTCGGCGACGGCTTCATCCACGATGGGGCGTCCCATGATGTGGCGGAGGCATGTGAGCGCCTGACGGGGATAGATGGTGGCGAAGCTGCCCTGGCAGACCACGGCCGTAACCCGTGCCGGGTCCACATCCTGCTGGGCCCAGTCTCGTAGTCTGGCGCGGGTCACGGTCCCCAAGGTGGGGTCGGCCGCGGCCGTGGCGAGCATCGACGCCGCTGCCTCGCGGCCTGCCTGGTCTCCGGACGTCGCCCAGGCACGGGCGACGTCGAGTGGGCCGAGATCCTGTTCGTCGGTCGCGAGTTGCACGAGGAGGTCAGCGATCTGGGAGAGCCGGCTGAACCCGAGTGCACCGTGTTTGGTGAGAAGCTTCACCCAGGCCAGGAGAGGTTTCTGCACGTCGCTCAGTTGACGCCAGACATAGCCGAGAACTGCGTTGGGGTATCCGGGCTTGTGCGCGAAGGAGACCTTGCCGGAAGCGACACGTGCTTCGACTTCCTCCAGGCGTGTCACCAGGTCGGGTCCGGTAAGGATCTGGCGGACGCTCTTGGAGGTCTTCTCCTTCAGCAGCAGGCGGGAGGCCGCGAGAACGTCGGGCGGCGCGAGGCCTTCGAGCGCGATGGCTGCCAGCAGCAAGGCACGGTCATCTGCGTTCTCGCGGGTGGCGGTGAACACCTTCTTGACGACGTCCCGCCAGTGTGTGGCGGCGGCACGCGCCGTCTCCACCGCTTGGGGAGAGTCGTCGATTCTGCTCAGTTCCAACGCCAGGGCCGCAGCGTCGCTTGGATACATGTCGACGCCCAACAGGTCGGTCAGAACGTGGCCCTGGTCGTCAGCGTTTGCCGTCAGCCAGGCCCGCTCAGACACCGACGGATACAGTCGGGCGAGATGGGTCTGAACGATCTCCCTGCCTGACGGCGCGGCCGTGGCACGGACAACGATCCGGCCAAGCCCCGGAGTCTGGCTGGCGGGCCAGCCGTCCTGGCTGGTGATGACGATCAGGCGCGAGCCCTTTTTCAGCAAGGCGTCTCCGTGACCGACGATCTTCTTGGCCACTGCCACGGGGTCGGCCCACCCGTCGATCTCCTCGGAGACGTCGAGGATGTAGCCGCGGCGGCGCTTGGCCGGCAAGAGCCCCTCACCTGGCTGCTCCCAGTCCGGCAGGACGTGCTCCAGGACCCACGGCGCCTCCGCCTGCTCGCCGACGTGGTCACGGCCGTAATCACTGAGCGACTTGACCGCAGCAGCGGTCTTGCCCATGCCGCGTGGTCCGGCAATCACCACGACCGGTTCCTGCTGCTTCAGGAACTCCAGCACCGCGGGAGGCGTCGTCAGGAGGTCCCCCTGCCGGTCACGCTTCGCCCAGGCACGTCTGACTGCTGCCAGCTCATCACGGGTCACGGGGACCGTGCTTAGCGTCTGACGCGTGTGGAGGTTGATGTCCCGCCCGGCCATGTACAGGACGGAGTCCGAGATATCGGCGGCGCTGAGCTGGTGAGCGGGCACGCCACCGTTTCTCTCGGCGCTCGCAGCGGCAACAGTCACCTCAGCGCTCCACCTTCCGTGAGGGAACGCCGTAGTTGATGCCTCCGTCTCCAGCATCGATGTCGCCGAGGGACTGCAGGATCTGGCTGTTCGTGTTGTTGTACGCGGCCATCGTGGACGGAGGTGAAGAGGCTTCGTCCTTGGTCGGCAGCAGCTCGCGCAGTTCGTCGGCCATCTCGGGGAAGCGGTCGAGGTAGGCGGCAAACTGCCGTACCAGACGTTGCTGGATCGCGTCCCGGTCTGCTTGGGACGCCTCAGGCAGGCTTCGCTCGATCTCGTCCAGCATCTCCAGCTGACGGCTTGACGTTTCCTGGCCGTCCCTGCGCAGGAAACGCGCAATCTTCTCGCGCAGAAGCTGCCAGCCGCCGGTGAGCATCTCTGTGATGAGCACCTGCGCCCCGTGAGTGGCCAACACCATCACGTCCAGCTCTTGACTCATGGTCCCCCGATCTTCACGCCTGGAGTAGGCCTGGGACAGCGTGCGAGAGGTACTGGACCGAGAGCAACCAAAGCTCGCGTAAGCGTCTGAAATCCGACTTTGCACGGTCAAACACCGTGTCATACCCAATGGCCGGATACTGCTGGCCTGTCCACCAGCAGGCCCAGGTCTCATCCAGCAAGCGTTAACCAGTTCGAAATGCATAGGCCAGCCGGGATTGCCGCACCGGGCCGCAGCAGTCGACAAGAATGGCGCAAATACAGAACAGGATGAACTACGCCTATATGAGCCCTTCATCCCTCTACATACCCTTGTGTACGAGAGAGCTGAAGCCGCCCAAGGTGCTTCTGCTGCTCCGAAAACTCCGGGTCCCCAGCGGCGCCCTGTTCACCCGCATCACAGAGGAGGATCCGGCGCCCGCGCCTTGCGGATACGCCCAAGTCCCCTGTGGCTAGATGGGCATCTCCTTGAGCGAGTGGATGTCGTGGACGGACCAGCCGCGGGCCGTCATCGCCTCGATGTGCGGTTCGGCTCGTGTGTGGTGCGCGGCGAAGGCGAGTAGGTGGGTGGGGCGGGTGGCGCCCACGAAGACGAGTTGTGCCGCGCGCTGGATCGTGACCAGGGCCTTGGAGGCATCCTGCTGTCGGCTCAGGAGTCCGAGGACCTCGTGTACGTCGTACTTCTTGCCGCTGCGTTCCAGGCATTCGAGGATGAGCGTGGCCGCGTGGGTTTCGCCCTTGGCGCTCTGGATCGATCCCGCAACCGACGCCACCACTGCCTGGTCCGCATCAGCCGACGCATTGGGCACGGGCGTTGGCTGGGCGGCGTACGGGATGTGGGCAAGGGGGTCGATGAGACGGGCGACGCCCTTCAAGGGGCTCTGGGTCAGGTCGGGCAGCAGCCGCAGAAGACGGGCGGTGAGGACAGTCCATTCGACGTGGCTGTCGAGTGGGTGCGTCAGCATGTCGTGCAGGAGCAGGCGTGCCCGGCCTCCGGCGGTGGCCGGGTCTCGGTCCAGTCGCCTCAGCGGGGGCAGGCCGCCGGAACTGGCGAGTCGGGCTACGTCACGGATTGCGTTCCATAGGAGCGTGACGGCTGCGTGGTTGTCGCCGGATTGCCTTTGGGCCTGGGCGGTACGTGCCGTCGTGATGAAACTGCCCGTTGTCTGGACCGGCGTGGCGGTGAAGCCGGGTACGTAGCAGGAAAGGGATTGTGGAAAGGCCTTGGCGCTTCCCCGCGTGAGGCGGGCGCCCAGGACACGGGGCGGGTTGTCCAGCAGCAGTTGGCGGGGGACGGTCGCCGCTGCCATCCGTTCGAAGGCCGGTACAACCTCGGCGACGGTGTCGTCGTCGAAGAGCAGGAGGGCGACGGTCCCATCGTGGCCGGCGCCGTCGATGCATTGGCGGCGGTGGACTGTGAGGTCGCTGGCGAGTGCTGCGATCTTGCTGCCGAACCGGCGGCTGACGGGGAGTTGGGCGGCGTGCGGCAAGGGAAACGACGAGGGCTGTGCGGCATTCGGTGCGTCGGCGAAGATGCGCTGGTTGACGTCACCCACACGCTGGACGACCGTGCCCGGCGAGGCGAAGGCCCTGTCGAGCAGGCGTTGCTGGAGGTCGCTGGTGTCCTGCATTTCGTCCAGCAGGACGAAGGGAAAGCGGTAGGCGACAGCCAGCGCGAGCTGGGGGTGATGAAAGAGGTGGTGCTCGGCGAGGGCGAACATGTCGTGGTAGCGAAAGACGCCTCGCTCGGTGAGCACCTCTTTGAGCGCGGCGAATTGTTGGCCACTGTCGCTGGATGCTTTGAAGGGAAGGGTGCCATCAGGGCCCGTCGCGATCAGGTCTCCGGCGTCGCAGACGTAGCGGGCCTCGGCGACGAGTGCGGGGCCGTTCGTGCGGTGCCCGAGTGCGGTGTTGAGTTTCCGGAAACGGGGATGGCGTTCCAGCAGCCGGAGGGCCTCGTCCGCATACGTGTCGTCGTCTACGGTCTGGACTTCGATGCCCCGGGACCGTAGGGCCGGCAGGGCGAGGAAGGTGTTGGTGAAGGCCTGGATCGTGCCGATGAAGTGCGGGTACTGCAGCAGGCGGCGTCCCGCCGGTGTGGCGGTGAGGCGGTTGGTGATCTCGTCCTTGGCCGTGTTGGTGTGGGACAGGACGCAGATGCCGCGCGTGGGCGAGGTCCATCCCTGGCTCAGGAGCGCGAGCTTGAGCCCGATCAGGCTGGTCTTGCCCGAGCCGGGAGCTGCTTGCAAATCCAGGGATTCCGCGCTCTGGATGAAGTCCCACTGCTCCTGGTGCGGCAGTTCGAGGCCGAGTTGCTGGGCGAGTGCCTCGACCTTGTCCTTGATGAAGACGTCAGGGGCGTAGAGGTTCATCATTGCTCAGACCTCGCTGCACAGATACGTGAAGGCGGCCACGAGGTAGGGCGGCAGATCGCCATCGGTCACCGAGGTGGTCTGCAGGAGGCGGGCCGCGTGTTGGGCGGCGATCGGCTTGTTGCCCCGGCCCATCCGCAGCGGCTCATAAATGTCCAAGGCCGCCTTCTCCAGGGGGACGTTGCTCTCTCGCCACTTCTTGACCTCCTCCTGCGCCAGGCGGTCCAGTTCGGCGAGCCTGTCCGCGGTGGGCCAGGTGGTCTTGGAGGCGACAGCAGCGCGGACGGCCTGGTGCATGAGGGTCGCCATGGTCCAGGAGGCTGCGGCCAGGTCGTACTCCAACGTCCAGTGGTCGGAGACGAAGGTGCGTACGTGGCCGCTGTCCTTTTCCTTCAGTGCTGCAACATGCTCAGCGATCTGCTGCCCGGTCATCTCCGCCGAGCACTTCAGATGCTTGCGCACCTCCTCCGAAGTGCCGGCGGGCACCAGGTCCCGGTCCCGGATGCAGGCAACTGCGACCGGTATCTGCTCGCCCTCGCGCTGGAAGATCCGGCTGTAGCGGAAGAGACCGACGCCGCCGACATTGACGACACTGACGCCGCATTCGCTGAACGACCGGCCGACAGTCTGCGCGAGAGCGGGCAGGAGGATGGCTTCGGCGTCGCCTTCGACGATGGCGACGCTGCGAGCGAAGAACAGGTTCGCCTTGGTCACGTCGAGGAAGCGGGTGAGGAAGGCATAGTCGCCCTCGTCCAGACAGGTCAGTCCCGGGGCCAGGCGAAAGGCTGATCCGCGGGCGACGAGCGTGAGGTGTTCCACTGGGATGGCCGAGGCCAGGTTCGGGCTGTGGGTGGTGAGGATGACCTGGACCGGCGGCGTCCCCGCCGTCTGGGCGGCCTCGGCACGATCCCGCAGGAGGTCCATGATGCGGGTCTGCAACTGCGGATGGAGGTGGGCTTCGGGTTCCTCGATCAGCAGCAGCGGGGCGAAGGCGCTGTTGCCGAGCAGCAGCAGTTCGGCAGCCATGAACAGAGCGTTGTTGTAGCCCAGACCATGCCTGGTCCACTCCCCCGTTCCCGCGAACAGCGTCAGTTCAAGCCGCTCCAGCGCACGGGCCAGAGTGGCGTCACCGGCGACGCCGATCTCGGCGCGCAGGACGTCGGAGCCGATGGAGAACTTGTTCAGGTAGCCGGTGTTGATGTCTTTCCGGGCCGCAGCCACCGCCGCGTTGTCGCCGATGTGGCGTTCCGCGCGGCGCAGGATGCCGACCAGGGTGGTGGCGCTGTCGCTATCTTCGTCGAAGTCGTCCTCGCCTTGTGCGCGCATGGCCGGGTAGCCGGCGAGTATCTGCGACAGCCGCGATCCCCGGCCGGAACGCAGTTCGGCCTCGGCATCCCGCAACGGGCGCAGGTAGGTGGCCTTCAGCAGTTCGCGTGCAGCACCGTCCAGAGCGGGTCCCTGCCCGTCGCGTCCGGTACGCGTGGTAACTGAGACCCTGTGGGGAGGCAGCGGCTCCATCAGCTCCGCTTTGACGGTGACATAAAGGGCGACGTCGCCGTCGTCGTCGGTGGTGAGCAGTTCCAGGAAGACCCCTTGCTCTTCCGTCGTCAGATCCTTGAAACCGCAAGTGATCTTGAAGGCGCCGGCTCGGCCGCCCGGTCCGACGTGGAAGTCGTCACGCGTGATCCGGTAGAAGTCAGCCGCCGTCGTCAGCAGGCACAGGCGGATCGCATCGATGATGGCCGTCTTACCGCTGTCGTTCTCACCGACGAGGACGTTCGTAGCGGGACCGAACTCCAGACACAGGCTGGCGTCCGGGTCGCCGTCCTTCTGCGGCAGCGAACCGAAGATCCGGAAATTCTCCGCGTACAGACAAGCCAAGTACAACGACGCCCCCGAGAGCCTGAGGCCCGCGCCCTCGACGACACAGGCGATTGCAACCGCCTCAAGTTCCCCACCCGCACGCGGTTCTGACGCATCATACGATTGAACCCTCCACTTGCGCCCCGCGAATGAAATACGTCCCCACTGCTGGAAATGGGCACACCGAATCGCGGCGGCCGCCTCCCGGGCCGGGGCTCGTCTGCCAGGTCACCCGGGCGTGCCTGAAAGGCGACGGAGGGGGAGCGCCCACGGCCAGCCCGACAACAGGCCGGTCGGCGCGGCAGTGGCAGTGGCAGTGGCAGTGGCAGTGGCAGTGGCAGTTAGAGGCCTGGGCACCTCGACGGGTTCCTGTACACCACATCTGCAAGCTTCTGGAAGAACCGCGAGACAGCGAGGACAGGCCGCGACCCAGCACCGCCTAATGAAATCAGGATTCTCGGATTGTCACATCAAACCATCAGGGGCAGATTTACCGGATTCTTCCTGGGCGATGTGATTGACGAGCTCCCCCGGTTCGACTTCGAGCCCTGAAGCGATATCCAAGAGAGTAAGAACGCTGGGGCTGCGCTGCCCGTGCTCGATATAAATGAGGCCGCGAAAGCTCAGCCCGCTGCGTTCTGCAAGTTCTTCCAAGCTGTATCCCCGCTCCTCCCTGAGTCGACGGATTTGCATACCCAGGGACAGGAGTCGCGGGTCGGGTGACGGTTCACGTGCTGGCACACCGCGACTCGACCGTCACACCTTTGCGTGCACCATGAACAGCTGTGCATAACTACTGGTTGTAGTGGACAGTATCGCCCTGGAGGACAGGAACAACGCCGTCGCGTACGTCGCCGACCCAGTCCGAAAGGGCCGGTGACAGAGCCAGCGTGGAGATAAGTTTCGTGGGCAGGGCGCATGAGCAAGCCAATCGAGCCGTTCGACCGCTGGCACAAGAGATACCCGAAACCACAACTCGGCGACACACCGTGCCGCTGCGGTACGCCACAGCAGCCTCTGTATCCATCTGCGGACCACGGCCGAGGCCATCGCTGGCAGGCCCGGTACACCGACTGCTCAGGAAAAGAGAAGCGGCCAGCCTTTTCCACCTGGCAGGAAGCCCGCGACTTCCTGGACAAGGTACTCACTGAGGTCGAAGCGCAGACATCGCGCGACAGTAATCCGGGCAGACTGGAGGTTGAAAAGTTCGCAACCGAGATGATGGAAAGGAGGCGCAAGCGGAAGAAGAACGCCAATACCTGTGACACCTACGAAAGCCATCTCCGCAGTCACATCCTGCCGTTCGCCGGCCACCGCATCGCAAGCAGCCTGCGCCGCCCCGATTCCATGGCCTTCGTCGACTACCTCCTCGACAAGCAAGGCCTCGACTCGGCCTGCACCGTCGTACAGATCTTCAAGACCTGGCGCATCCTCATGCATTACATGCTGGACGAGGACGTCCCGCTCCCTCCCAACATCGTGGCGCGGATCGATCTCCCGGACGTGACGCCACGCGTCAAGGTCGCCCTGTCTCCTGGGCAGGTCGCGGCAGTCGCAGCCGCGATGCGAAAGGTGGCGCCGCGCTATGAGGTCCTGATCTGGCTCGGAGCCTGCGCCGGGCTGCGCCAGGGCGAGGCCTTCGGACTGAAGCGAAGCCAGGTCGCCTGGAACCACGGCCTGCTTCACATCGAAGAGCAACGGCAGCGCGGCAAAGCCGTGCGCCTCAAGACCAAGTCCAGCTACGCCACCTTGCCCGTGGATCACTTCCTGATCGAGCGGCTGACACAGCACACGTCACGCTTCTCCGAGCCGGAACTCGTCTCGCCAGCTGCCGAGCGCCGACGCCAGGCACGCGGCTACGTCGAGCCACCGGACGAGGGCCTGATCGTCACGAACCGTTTCGGCCGGCCTGTGCTGCACACCGATTTCCATCAAAAGTGGCGACGGGCAGTGAAGCAAGCCGGACTTCCGGAAAGAACCCGTTTCCACGACCTCAAGCACTTCTACACCACCACGCTCGGCGGTTCCGGCAAGCACGACCCGAAGACCGTGCAGGCGCTCTCCCGGCACGCCAAGTTCTCCGAGACGTGGGACACCTACGCCCACCCACCCCTCGCCGTCGAGGAGATCACGGTCACGGTGTTCGGAACCGCGTTCTCACACGTGCACATGCCGACGGGCACACCGCAGAATCTTGCGCCCCTTGTTGCTCGCGTACCTGCCCCCAACAGGGGGTCGTTCAGAGGGGGCGACTAGCTCTGGTACGCGTCCTGGGGGTCCGCCGAGACTTCGCATACATCCGGGACCCCCCATCGTCGCAACGCACTCGGTGCCATGCATCACATGTCCCTCTCGCCCGGGCTTCCGGACTGGTAGGGAAAGTCGCACTGCGTGTCGGATCACTTTCGTGTCGACACATTGAGCCCCGCCGCCGGGGGTATGGAAGCGTTCGGATCAACCCAGTCGTCGACGACGAAGGCCAACGCCGTCAACTGAGGGAACGCATGGCATTCGGCCAACGGCCGATCCAACCGGCGAGTACAGGAACACGTCCGCACGCGCGGGCGCTCCGCACCGGTGGTTTTACTCTGCCGGTGCCCCACGACCGGAGCCGCCGTGCCCCCCGAGTCCCCGCCGTCTACTCAGCGGGACAGCGGTCACGGGTCCCATGCGGGGCAGGCTTCGGTGACCTGGCAGGTCAGGTGGCCTGGATCACGTGCGTGCGACATTGCCGAGCGAGGCGCGCAGGTCGTTCTCGCCGGCGAGCAGCGGTGGCAGGGGCGTCGCGTCAGCCGGGTTGAGCGAGTCGAAGAGCAAGGCGATGAAGCGGGCGCGCAGTGAGGGTGTGGCGCCAGGGAGCGCAAGACCGGCAACGGCCATGACGAGGAAGTGGGGGATGTCCTCGGCGGTGAGGTCGGGGCGGATCTCACCGGCCTGCTGTGCGCGCACCAGGAGGGGGTGGAGGGAGGCACTGAAGCGCTGGAGGACTTCCACTGCGACGTCGGCGAAGTTACCGGCGAAGGTGACCAGTCCCCGCTCCTCGGTGATCAGGTCGAGCAGATGCGTCGCGATGTCCTGAAGTGCCTTGCGGGTGTGGGGGGAGTCGGCGGCTCGCTCGATGAGGGGGAGGAGGTCGGTTTCGAGGATGTCCTCCAGGACGGCCCGGACGATGGCCTCCCGGTTGGGGAAGTGGCGGTAGAGCGTGGCGATGCCCACGCCGGCTTCTGCCGCGATCTGTTCCAGGGAGGCTTCGCCTCTGCCCAGCACCGTCCGTCCCGCGGCGGTGATGCGCTCCCTGCTGGAGCGGGCGTCGACCCGGCGCCGGGGCACGCGGCTGTCCATCGTTGCCATCTGTGAGTACTTCCCCGATCTCCGATGAGGCCGCTGCCTTCGATAGCACCCTACCGCATCGATAGTTGACTATCACTTCGGTAGTACCCTCTCACTTCTTGGTGCGGTCCGGACCGTCGGGCTGCCTGGATCAGAGGGAGAACTCTGTGTCCGTTCTGCTGTACCGGCTGGGCAGGTTCGCCTACGGCAGGCCCTGGTACGTCATCGGAGGATGGCTCGCCGTGCTGGCGGCGGTCGTCCTTCTGCTCGTGACCAATCCGGTCAAGCTCAGCAACGAGGTCCGCATCGACGGCACCCCGTCCCAGAAGGTCATCGACGGCTTGGCCACCTCCCTGCCGGAGGCGTCCGGCGGCCAGGGCATGCTGCTCTTCACGGCTCCGAAGGGTGCCCGGATCGACGACGAGAAGGCGCGGTCCGCGCTGGTGGCAGCCGTGGACGCCGTGTACCGCCATGACCACGTCATCGATGCGAGGAAAGTGCTGGCCCGGGAGGCCGCCAAGGGCGAGAACAGCCCACTGCTGCGGGCGCAGGCAGCGGTTGCCCAAGCCGCCGGACGGCCGTCCTCCGGCAAGACACCCGTCCCCTTGCAGCAGGGTGGTCAGCCGGTGCCGGGCGTCGTCGTCTCCGCCGACGGCTCAACGGCGCTGATGCAGTTCCAGTTCGACGAGCAGACCTTCGAACTTCCTGCCGGGACGATCGACAGCACCATCCGGGCCGCCGAGCAGCAGGCCGCATCCGGCGGCCTGGAAGTCCTGCCGTCGGCAGCGATGATGGAGATCCCCGAGATCATCGGTGTCGGGGAGATCGTCGGCGTCGTTGTGGCGGCCGTTGTCCTGCTGATCACCCTGGGGTCGGTCATCGCGGCGGGTCTGCCACTGATCATCGCCCTGGCCGGTGTCACGGTGGGAGTCGGCGGCGCCTTCACCCTCTCCACCGTGTTCGAGATCCACTCACTGGCCGCGGTGCTGGCGCTGATGCTGGGGCTGGCCGTCGGCATCGACTACGCGCTGTTCATCGTCAACCGGGAACGACGGCTGATCCTCGACCAGGGCATGGACCCCCATGAAGCGACCGGCCGTGCGCTCGGCACCGCCGGGAGCGCGGTCTTCTTCGCCGGAAGCACCGTCATCATCGCTCTGGCCGGGCTCCTGGTCATCGGCATCACGCTGCTCAGCACCATGGCCATCGTCGCAGCCGGCACGATCGCGATCGCTGTCCTGCTCGCGCTGACCCTGTTGCCCGCCCTGCTGGGCCTGGTCAAGGAACGCATCTGCTCCACTCGTACCCGGCGGAGGGAACAGGAGCGGACCGGAGGTGCCCAGCGCACCCGGGCCGTCCGCTGGGGAGCACTGCTGGTCCGCCACCGGTACGCCGCCCTCGCCGCCTCGATCCTGATCCCGGCGATCCTGGCGGTGCCTGCCGCCGGCATGAAACTGGGCCTGCCCTCCGGCGCCAGCTACAATCCCGACACCGGGCAGCGACGCAGCTACGACCTGGTCAGCGACGAGTACGGGCCTGGTTACAACGGCCCCCTCCTGATCGCCGTCGGCTCCACCACCAAGGGACAGCCCCTCACCCCCGCGACCCTTGCCGCGGTGACCTCGGACCTGCGAAGCGTCAAGGGAGCCACGGCGGTATCCCTGGCCGGGATGAACCAGACCGGAACCACCGCCATCCTCAGCCTGATCCCCGGGAGCGGCCCGAACGACGACGCCACCAAGGATCTCGCCACCGCCCTACGGAACAAGAGCGCGCAGATCCGTGCGACCCACGGCGCCGACATCGGCATCGCCGGTTTCACCACCCTCGCGATCGACGTCTCCGACCGGCTCGGCGACGTCCTGCCCCTCTACGTGGCCACCGTCCTCGGGCTGTCCCTCATCGTCCTGCTCCTGGTCTTCCGCTCCCTCCTGGTCCCGCTGACAGCCACCCTCGGCTTCCTGCTGAGCATCGCCGCCACCTTCGGACTCACCACGGCCGTCTTCCAGTGGGGCTGGCTGCAGAGCGTGATCGGACTCGACGCCACCGCACCGGTCGTGAGCCTGCTGCCCATCATCATCACCGGCGTCCTCTACGGGCTCGCCATGGACTACCAGATGTTCCTGGTGACCTCCATACGCGAAGCACACGTCCACGGCGCCACCGCCCTGAACGCCACCGTCACCGGCTTCGCCCGTGCCAGCTCCGTCGTCCTGGCGGCGGCCACCATCATGGTCTCCGTCTTCGCCGGCTTCGTCTTCAACGCCCAGCCCATGATCAAACAGGCCGGCTTCGCACTGGCCGTAGGCATCCTCATCGACGCCTTCGTCATCCGCATGACCTTCATCCCGGCCACCATGGCACTCGCCCAGGAGAAAGCCTGGTGGATCCCCGCCCGGCTGAACCGCCTGCTGCCCGACCTCGACGTCGAAGGCGACAAGCTCGCACAGAAAATCCCAGTGCCCCACCCCACCCCAGCCCACCAGGCAGAGACCATCAGCTGACCGGCGGCGCCGTCCCCTTCCACACCGCCATCAGGTCAACCGAAAGGGATAGGGCGGTCCCAGACGGACCGCCCTATCCCTTTCGGATGCGTTCGCCTCCTGGGCGACCCGGCGTCCCGAGCGGCTACGACAGGAAAACCGCCCAGAGCAAGCACCACGCCCAGGCCCTGCTCTGCCTCGCACGACGACGGGCCGATGTTCTCTTCGCAATGCTCCGCGACGGCAACTTCCACAAACCCCAACCCGCGAAGGTGACCTGACCTGCAGAGACACCAGTGCGGACAGCACCGCGCCATCCCCTCGATACGTGAACACCGCTTGCCACCAGGGCGTGTTGCCCTGCTCGTCCGAGGCATCCACCCGCGCACCCGCGTCCAACCGAGACCGACAGCAGCAACATCCTGCTCATCGGCCGCGAAGTGCAGCGGCGTCCACCCTCGACGGCCCTCACGCTCCAGGCCCTCAACCTCATCCCTCATGCCAGCCATCATCACAACAGCTTGACGAAGGACAAGGACATAGGGATCCCCAGGCGAGGTCCTCGATGATGGCGAAGTCCTCGGCGACGTTGACGACGCGGCCGCCAGAGACGATGATCACAGCCTCGGTCAGCCCCGACGCCCGGTCGACTCCCGCGGGGTGCAGCCGGTGACCTTCGTACCGGTCTCTGGCGGTGCGGGCAGGCGGGACGGCCTGTCCGGGAACCGGGCGCAGGGCGGCAGGGGGCAAGGTGCGCGTGGCGGAGGCAGCCGATCCACTCCTTGGTGGAGCACCTCCGCGCCCGGGCACAGTTCATGCACCGGCACCTCGGCCTCCAGCGCGACCCGCAGCAGGGCCAATTCGTCGCAACGGCCGGGAAAGTCGTCGTAGGCCACCGCCGCGCCGCCCATGACCACCAGGGCTGCGGTCCCGTCCAGGATTCGCTGCACCGGGTCGCCCGCCCGGGTACGGTGTGTCGGCAGCCGTCGCCCGGCCGCCTCCAGCGCCGTACCGACGGCGTACGGCCCCCTCGTGCGGCGTGTGTTCCAGGACCACGGCCTCCACGTCACCGAATCTTGCTGCACCATGCTGTTCCTGTCGCCGTCAGGTCCACGCGGTGTAGCCACCGTCCACGTTGATCGCCTCGATGCCGCTGACGTAGCGGGCGCCGCAGCGGTCCCGGGGCAGGACGAGCTGGGCGCCCGCGCGATCCAGCGAGGTGTCGTCCAGGGTGGCCGCGAGAAGGACGAGGGCGCAGCCGAAGTCGGGGTCTATCTCGGCCCAGGACAGCAGGGTGCGGTGGCCGTCGTCGGCGAGCGGCTGAGGCTGCAGTCCGCGGTGGGGATCGCTGTCGCGAGAGTAGGGCTCATAGCGGCTTCTGGGGCGACCAGAGCGCGTGATTGCTGGACAGCAACCACTTCGGTACATACCTGTACGGTAGGCTGTACCGGTACGTACCACCCACTCGCTAGCACTCCGACTTCCTGCCAAGTGCAACCGGAAAGCTCGAAGCGCAAACCACGCGAAGCCACAGGAGAGAGAGCATGAGACAGCCCTTGCGTACGGCGCTGGTGGGGTTCGGAACCGCCGGCTCGGTATTCCACGCTCCGCTCATCCAGGCCTGCCAGGACTTGACCCTGGCGGGCGTCGTAACGCGTGATCCGGCTCGCCGACGCGCCGTGAGTGAGGCCTACCCGCTCGCTCAACTGTGCGACTCGGCAGATGAGATCTTTGCTAATGCCAATAGCTACGATCTCGTGGTCATCGCCACGCCGCACGAATCGCACCTTCCGCTCGCCGCCAAAGCCATCGAAGCAGGGCTCCCAGTCGTCATCGATAAGCCGCTGGCCCTCTCTGCGACCGAGGCGCGCAGGTTCGCGGACCACGTGTCTGGGACAGGGGGCATGGCCACCGTGTTCCACAACCGCCGCTGGGACGGGGACTTCCTGACCGTGGCCCGTCTCGTTGCCGACTACACCCTGGGCAGGGTTCACCGTTTCGAGTCGCGCTTCGACCGCTGGCGGCCCGAGCCGAGAGCCGGCGCCTGGAGGGAGACCCGCCCGGTCGAAGAAGGCGGTGGGTCTCTCCACGACCTCGGGAGCCACCTGATCGACCAGGCCGTCCATCTGTTCGGGCCGGTCCGGACGGTCTATGCCGAACTCGACTCGCGCAGGGACGCGGTGACAGCCGACGACGATGTCTTCTTGGCGCTGCAACACGAGGGTGGCGTGCGGTCTCACCTCTGGGCATCCGCCATGGCCGCTGATCACGGGCCGCGGTTTCGGGTCAGCGGTTCCAAGGGCGCCTATGTCAAGTCAGGGATGGACTGCCAGGAGGCGGCTCTGCGAGAGGGAACGCCTCCGGCTGGGGACTGGTCCCGGGAGGACCCCGACGGGTGGGGCACCCTGTTCGACGGCACCCGCAGTTCCCGGGTGGAGACGCAGCCTGGCCGATGGGACGACTTCTACCCGGCCGTCGCTCGCTCGATACGACAGCCCGGCCTGCCTATGCCGGTCTCACTCGACGAGGTCGTCCACGTGCTGGAGGTTGCCAAAGCTGCACGTGAGAGCGCGCTCACCGGAGCCACTGTTCGCTGTGAACGTACGGTCATCGACCTGTCCGTATCACCGTAGTCTGGAGGTCTGCGGTGACCATTCGCGGCGGCAGGACCGCCTTATCATCTTCCGGAGGCATAGATTCCGTGACAGGTATCAATCCGCACAGCCCGCTGCCCAAGTACACCCAGCTTCGGGGCATCCTCCTGGAGATGCTGGCGACCGAACTTGAGGTGGACGATCCGATCCCCTCGGAGCGGGAGCTGCAGGAGCGGTTCGGTCTCTCCCGCATGACGGTGCGCAAGACGGTGGACCAATTGGTGGCTGACGGCGCTCTCTATCGAGTAGCCGGGCGTGGAACGTTCGTCTCGTCGACCAAGGCCAACGTGCAGCTGCGGCTGAGCTCCTTCAGCGAGGACATGATCGCGCGCGGGATGCGGCCCACACAGCGGACCTTGCGCCTTGAGGAGATGCCCGCTCCGGCATATCTGGCGCACCATCTTCAGATTCCCGAGGGCGATCCCATGTATCTGCTGGAGCGGATCAGGTGCGCCGACGGCAGGGCAGTGTGTGTCGAGCGGTCCCATATGCCGGCCCGCCTGCTGCCGGGGCTGATCGAGAAGTGGGAGGACCGGTCGCTGTACGGGCTGCTGGCCCAGCACTACAGTTTGCGACCCAACTGGTCGGAACAGCAGATCAATGCGACATCCGCTGACCAGGACGCTGCCACAGCCCTCGAAGTGGCCCCCGGGTCTCCTTTGCTCACCATCCGGCAACGCGCCCATCACCAGGAACAGGTGGTGGAGTACTGCATCACCTCCTACCGTCCGGACCGCTACGAGCTGTCGATCACGCTCAACCGCCCCGGGGTCGCGGCCGGCTCCACCCCGACCGCGCAGGCGACTGGAGGCGCCAAGTGACAGGGGTGACGATCCGGCCCCAGATTTCGGCTCCAGCGCCGAGCGGACCCTGACTCCGCCAACTGCTGACATATCGGCGCAAGGCCGCAACACCCATGCTCGGCGGCAGTCTTCGCATGCGGATCACCACACATACCTGGCGTCGGCGGCTCTGCCCACCGAGTTGATCAACGCGTGCCGCGCCAGGTTCTCATCCGGCCCCCAGCCGCACTGCGGCCTCCTGGCCTCACCCTGACAACGTTATCCAGCACCGCTCGCACTGTTCCGAACCATCTGCCGCCCGCCGGGCCCCAGAGGTCAGCGCGGGCGGCCAGCCATGTTCCGACCCGGCTCTCCACGGCGCCCAGAGGATTTGCGCGCATCCGCCAATGTTCGGCTCCGTCGGCACTTGACACACACAAGGACACGCCTCACTCTGAACGCACCCCCCGACCGGTACGTACAGCCGTACCGGTACGTACCACCCTCGCCGAGCTGGTCCGCAGAGGGTCCCTGATCATCAACAGGAGTCGGCCATGTCATTCAGAGTCCGATGCATTTCCGCCACCGCCGTGAGCGCTGTCCTCGTACTGGCCGGCTGTTCAGCGGGTGCCGATGAGGGCGACTCCTCGTCGATCACGTTCATGGCCGCCGCCTACAGCGACAAGTCCCAGGCGTACTGGGAAGACCTGATCTCCAGGTTCGAGAAGGAGCACCCGGGCGAGAAGGTCAACCTGTCCGTCGTCAGCTGGAACGACTACGACCAGAAGGTCTCCACGATGCTGGCAAATCACCAGCAGCCGGACATCCTCAACTACAACACGTACGCCGGCTACGCCGCCGAGGACCTCCTGTACCCGGTCGACAAGGTGGTCTCGAGCTCGGTACGCAAGGATTTCCTGCCGGCCTTCACCAAGGACGACACATACAAGGGCACCCAGTACGCCCTGCCCTTCATCGCCAGCGCCAGGGCTATGTACTACAACAAGAAGATCTTCGCCGAAGCAGGGCTGAGTAAGCCGCCCACCACGTGGGCGGAGTTCGAAGCCGCTGCCGAGAAGATCAAGGAAGCGGGCTACACGGGCTACGCCTTGCCACTGGGCACGGAGGAAGCTCAGGGCGAGCTGTCGCTCTGGATGTTCAACGGCGGCGGCGGGTGGAAGGACTCCGCCGGCGAGTGGGCTGTCAACAGCCCGGCCAACGTCCAGGCAGTGGAGTTCCTGCGGAAGCTTTCCACCGTCGACAAGGTGACACAGAGCAACCCCGGTACGACCAACCGCACGGATGGCGCCTGGCAGCAGTTCGCGCAGGGCAAGGTCGGCATGGTGATGGGATTCCCCGGCACTTTCGACTCCATGCTGGCCAAGGGCGGGCTCAAGGCCGACAGCGACTACGCGGTGGCTCCCGCTCCCGTGAAGGCTGCCGGCCAGAAGTCGGCAACGCTCGGTGTCCAGGATGTCCTGATGGCTTTCAAGTCACCCAACGACAAGAAGGTCGAAGTCATCCGCGACTTCCTCGACTACTTCTACAAGGCCGACAACTACCAGGGCTTCTTGACGCAGGAGAAGTTCCTGCCCACGACCGTCAGCGGCGCACAGGCGCTGCGCAATGACAAGGTGCTCGGTCCCTACATCGATCTGCTGCCCAACGCGCGCTTCGCGCCCACCAGTGACAAGTCGTGGACCCAGGTCGCCGATGCCACGAAGCAGACGATCGGCCTGGCCGTGCAGCCTGGACACTCCCCCGCCCAGGTACTGGGCGACATTCAGAAGCGGGCCGAGGAAGCCGCGAACCGGTAGGCCCCTGGACCGCTCGTTCCACGCTGCGAACCCATCCGTAGGCGCCGCGACAGCGCTCCCCCGCAAAACAGGGGAAGGGGAGCGCCGTCGGTGCTCGACGCCAGCGGCTGGTCTTTGCGTCCCAACCATGAAAGTGAGCCGGCATGAATACGGCAACTGGCCTGCGCCCCCAGCAGCATCCCACCACCAAGGCTTCCCCTCGCAGGCTGCCGGCCCGTCAGCGGCTGCGCGGATTCCGCGCCCTGCTGTGGCTGGGGCCCAGCCTGGTGCTGATGGCAGCCGTGGTTCTCTACCCGGTCATCGCGCTGATCCAGTCGTCCCTGACCCGCTACAACGGGTTCGGGCTACCAAAGGGTTTTGCAGCCCTCGACAATTTCCAACGGCTCTTCGACGAGCCGGCACTGGGCTCCGTCATCTGGAACACCATGCGGTGGGTGGCGGTCGTCGTCGGCGGGACCGTCATCATCTCCCTGTTCCTGGCCAAGTTTCTCTCCAGCCACTTCACCGGCCGACGGCTCGTCAGATGGATCCTTCTGCTGCCCTGGGCAGCGTCTTTGGTCATGACATCTGTGGTGTGGCGGTACGTCTATGACGAGCTCTACGGCTACCTCAACAGGGTGCTGCTCGATCTGCATCTCATCGATGCTCCCGTCGCCTGGACCATCGACCCGCAGCTGCGGCCCTGGTCTCTGGCCCTGGTCGGTGTCGTGGTCTCGGTCCCGTTCACCACTTATGTGTTGCTGGCTGGGCTCCAGTCCATAGGCCATGAGGTCTACGAAGCGGCCTCCCTCGACGGGGCCGGCCCGGTCCAGACGTACCTGCGGATCACGCTCCCCATGCTGCGCCCGGCGCTGTCCATCGCCATCGTCCTCAACACCATCTACGTCTTCAGCTCGTTTCCGATCATCTGGGTCCTCACGGGCAATCAGCCGGGCTACGGCGCGGACACCCTGATCACCTTCATGTACAAGCTGGCCTTCAAGACCAACCTGGACATAGGCGAGTCGTCTGCGCTGGCAGTCTTCAATCTCGCCTTTACTCTCGGGCTCGCGTTGCTGAGCCTGCGTCTCACGGAGTCCGAGACGGAGGCACCGACCGCAGGGAAGGGCCGGCTGCGCCGGGCCATCAAGCGAGTGGCTCCGGTGGTAGCGCGTCCCTCCCGGACGCGACAGCGCGCCCACCGGCCAGTGTGGGACGTCACCATCCCCGCATGGTGGCCCGCTGCCCGCCGCTTCCTCCTGCCGGTCGTCGGCGTGCTGGTGGGGTTGATCTTCCTGATGCCCTACCTCGTCATGTTCCTGTCCTCCCTGAAGAGCGACCAAGACCTCTTCTCCTCACCCGCCCGATATCTGCCTTCGCACTGGCTGTGGGACAACTGGCCGGCCGCCTTCCGGCAGGGAGACCTGCTCACCTACTTCCGGAACAGCCTGATCGTGTCCGTCGGCAGCACGCTGCTCGTCCTGGCCGTCGCCATCCCCGCCGCCTACTACACCTCACGCAACCGCTTCAAAGGCCGCGGCGCGTTCCTGAAGCTGGTGCTCATCACGCAGATGTTCGCGCCGATTTCGCTGGTCATCGGTATCTACCGGGAATGGCAGCAGCTCGGGATGTCGAACACGCTCACCGCACTGATCCTCACCGACGCAGGGTTCAACCTGGCCTTCGCGGTGTGGATCCTCAACACCTTCTTCTCCAGCATTCCCCAGGAAATCGACGAAGCGGCCCGCATGGACGGGCTGCCCGACCTGCAGGTGCTCTGGCGGGTCGTCCTGCCGCTGGCACGACCGGGACTGGTGACCGCGACCATCTTCACGTTCATCGCCGTCTGGAATGAGTTCGTGGTCGCCCTGACCATTACCAGCACCACCGACACCAAGCCGCTCACTGTCGGCATCAACGACTTCATCGGGCAGTACCAGGTCCACTACCAGTACATATTCGTCGCATCCCTAGTTGCCATCATTCCCGTCGTCGCGCTGTTCGCCGTGATCGAACGCCACCTCGTGAGCGGACTGACCGCAGGAGCCGTGAAGTGACCGCCCTCAACCCAACCCCGACTCTCCTGCACCTCACTAACGCGCGTGTTGTCACCCCCGATCAAGTACTCGAACCGGGATGGCTCACCGTCTACGGCAGCCGCATCAAAGCACTCGGCAGTGGACGACCGCCCTTCGATCAATACGCCGAAGTCATCGACTTGGGCGGCCACTGGGTCTTCCCGGGATTCATCGACCTGCACGTCCACGGCGGCGCGGGCGCATCGTTCAACAGCGCGGACCCGGACGAGATTCGTGCCGCAGCCGCCTTCCACCACCAGCACGGCACCACCCGCACACTGGCGAGCCTTGTCACCGACAGCCCCGACTCCACCGCCGCCGCCCTCAAAGCAATCGCACAGGTACAGGCCGAAGGACCCGGTCTTCACGGCCACCTCGAGGGCGCACACCTCGAAGGTCCCTTTCTCAGTCCTGAACGCCCCGGTTGCCACAACATCCCGGAACTACGCCCTCCGGATCCCGCCTACTTCCTCGAGCTGTACCAAACAGTCGGTCCCGGCGTCATCCGGATGATCACGCTCGCACCAGAACTCAGCGGCGGCCTCGACCTCATCGAGACCGTGACAGCTCACGGCGCCGTGGCCGCCGTCGGACACAGCACGGCCGACCTGGAGACCGTCACCCGGGCCTTCGACCTCGGCGCCCGCGTCGTCACGCATCTGCACAATGCCATGCCCAATCTCCACCACCGCCGGCCCGGCATCATCGGCGCCGCCTTCGCCGACCCCCGCGCGACGGCTGAACTGATCGCCGACGGCGTCCACGTTCACGACAACGTCGTCGCCCTCACCTTCGCTGCAGCCCCCGGCCGGATCGCGCTCGTCACCGACGCCGCGCCCGCCGCCGGCACCGAGCCGGGCCATCACTCCCGTATCGGTGCCATGCCCACACTGACACGACCCGGCGGTCTCATCACCGTGCCCGACAGCGACACTCTTGCCGGCAGCTCACTGACCATGGACGCCGCGGTCAGCCGATGCATGTCCCTCGGGATTGATCCCTCCCGTGCCGCGCATGCAGCGGCCACCCTTCCCGCACGCATCCTCGGCATCGCACACGAGGTGGGTTCTCTCGTCCCCGGTCATGTCGCCGATCTGGCCATTCTCGACGACACCGGCCGATGCCACGCCACCGTACTCGCAGGCCGACTCGTCGAACACCACGGTCGCCAGGCGCCCACCGCCTGACCGAACGACGACCGTAGGCCAGGCGACCCTCTCGTCCAACCCCGCGCATCCCAGCGAAAGCCTGCCAATCCCGCGCGCCCACGTCCGCCGCCAACCGTTCCGGCACGGCTTTCACTCACTTTCACCGCAAAAGGCAGCAATGAGTACCGCCACCCTCACCACCACCGCTCGCCCAGGCATGGCCGCACTGCAAAGACTCGGTCGTTTCGATGGCCTGCACGACGTGGTATCCGTCATCTCCGCAGTCGGCGGCGCCTTGTTCAGCAATCTGCCGCTCATCTTCGCCGTCAGAATCGCCATTGGCTTCGCCAAGAAGTCCGACGGATCCACTGCGCTGGCCACCCTTGTCAGTTACCTCGTTCTCGACGGTGTCCTCACCGCCATGTCGCCCGTCGTCGTCGACGGCCGAACCGGTGCCTCAGAAGCAACCGACACAATCGACTACGGAGTCCTCGGAGGGATCATCATCGGCCTGATGGCCGCTGTCCTCTGGCAGCACTTCCACCGAACACAGCTCCCCACCTATCTCGGGTTCTTCAGCAGGCGACGCCTCGTCCCGATCCTCAGGGCGTTCGTCGCGGTCGTCATCGGTGTCACCCTGAGCCTGGCCTACCCGGTTTTCAACCGCGGCCTCATCGGTCTCGGGGACCTGATCACGTCCAACACCGTCATAGGCGGCGGCATCTTCGGTGTGATGAACAGGCTGCTCATCCCACTCGGACTGCACCACATACTCGACTCGATGGCCTGGTCCGTCTTCGGCGATGACAACGGCACGCAAGGCGCTCTCAACAGGATCTTCGCCGACGACCCAAGCGCTGGAACTTTCATGACAGGGTTCTTCCCCATCATGATGTTCGCTCTGCCGGCGGCTGCCGCCGCCATTTGGCACGAAGCCAGGCCGGAGAACCGGAATTATAACGGGAGCATCATGATGTCGGCGGCCCTGACTAGTCTCGTTACAGGATTCTCGTTCTCTGTCGACCTGATTGACTACGTACCCAACTGGGGCAGGGCTACTGAACCATGGCTCCTCCTGCCGATCGGAGCCGCCTACGCCATCGTCTATCACGTACTGTTCCATTACGCCACTCGCAAGTGGAACCTACGTACCCCCGGTCGAGAACGAGCCGAAAAATCCGCCTCCCAATTTCCCGAATGCGCTCTCTGATCCAGACGCCGCGTAGATGATGTTCAGCTGCTGACAGACGGAGAACCCCATGAAGCGACCTTGCGATGTCGTCGCAATTGACCTCGGTGGCACAGCCATCAAAGCGGCACGTTTCGACGCCGATGGAGTAGCTGAAGAGACTGTTTCGCTGCCTACCCCCGTCACCAAGGGCCAGAACGGTGTCATCGAGGCCGTTCTGGGCGTTGCCGAGAGCCTGTGCCGTCCGTCAACAAAACGGATCGGCCTATGTGCCGCCGGGCTGCTGGACATATCGAGGGGGCACGTCGTCCTGTCACCCAACCTTGGTCTCCGCGACGTCCCACTCGTACAGCAACTGGTCGACAGGCTCGGCGTCCCTGTCGAACTTGAGCACGATGTCAGAGCCGCCTGCATCGCCGAGCGCGAGTTCAGCAGACACGAAGACTGCACTGACTTCATTGTCGTGGTCATCGGTACCGGAATCGGTGCCGGGATCGTCAGCAATGGCCAGATCGTTCGCGGCGCTCAGGGATATGCGGGCGAGTTCGGACACGTGGTTGTCCGTCCCGATGGAGAGTCCTGCCCATGCGGGCAGCGGGGATGCGTCGAAGTGTACGCGTCAGCCGGCGGCATGACCCGCCGTTACAACAGAGAAGGAGGGAATGCGAGACATGCCGCCGACATAGCCTCGCGTCTTCCGTCCGATCCCCTGGCAGCCAAGGTATGGAGAGCTGGAACAGACGCGCTGGCTCATGCCATCACCATGTCGACAGCTCTGCTGGACCATCAAAAAGTCGTGCTGGCGGGCGGGGTCACTGGAGCAGGTGCGAATCTACTGGAGCCAGTCCGGGAACAAGTCGCCCATGGACTGACCTGGCGTCAGTCACCCGTCATAGAAATTTCATCCTTGGGTGGGCACGCAGGCCTGCTCGGCGCGGCTCTGATCGCCTCGTTTGGAGCCGAAAGCAGATAGAACCTTTCCCGGGGAAACAGCTGTACGCCATGCGGTTCACCCGAGGCAACGCCCCAAAGCGCCTGCGGCCAGAGCTGGACGACCAAGATCTCACTCGCACCCTGAGACACCTCGCGGCGCAGATCGAGAAGCAGAGTGACATTCTCGGCCAGGTAAGCAACAAAGGAGCTCTTACTTATCCGATAGAACGTCTTCTGACCAGCGCCGGCCGGCACTGGAACCGCCGGATACACCGCCTACGGGTCATCAGTGCAGTGCCGGACGCCCAGGCCTCGCCCGGCACTGGATGGCCCGCGATCCGCGAAGCGCCGATGCGCTCACGCTCGACGCGTACGCCCATCTGCCTAACTCTCACTCCATGTCTGACGTGGCCGGACTCAACAGCGCCATCGAGTCCAGTCGTAGGGCATCGGAGTTGGCACCGCACGACCCCGCCCCGTGCGTGGCCATGCTCACCTGTTTTCGCCACCTGAGAGCTCCGCAGCATCAAGTCCATCAACTGCTCTCAGCGCACCCCCAAACTGACATGACGAACGCCCACCGTGGCAGGCCAGGTAGCCACCAGTCAACGCCTACACGCAACGTCAGAACTCAAAGAATTTGCCTGCTGAAAGCGTAGGCGCGCTGAGCTGGTCTCGGGGCAAGATCTGAGGAAAATACCCGGCACGGAATGTAAGTTCCATCTCATTTTTCAGGGGGTACTGGAACGAGATTGCGTCATCCCGAGGAGTTTCAGTGGGGGGTTCGTTCAGTCGGTTCGACGGACGTTGCCGCCTCCTTGAAGGCGTGCGACCTTTTTATGACCTTGCGAAGATCTATGGCGGCGAATTGCAGGCGCTTGATACGGTCGTGTCATCGAACGGAAATCCCCTGTGGGAGTATCCAGAGGCCAGGTCTCAACGCCATCCTGACCATCAATCGGAATGCTCTAGAGATCTTTAACGGTGCGGGTTACGTCGGGTCGTGACGGTTGTCGTGGGCCGCGCTTTGCCGGGGGAATGAGGTATCCCGATGGCGATGGATTGACGGCCGAGGAACGGGCTCGGCGTGAGCAAGTCCGGCTCGCTGCCGCTGACCTGATCGAAGCCGGGGCCAGTGGGCCTCTTTCATCCTGAATAGTCGCAGGTCAGGAGTGTGTGGATGGCTTGGACGACGGTGCCGATACGCCGGGTTGAACATCGGGCTCGCCGTAACAGTCGCCAGGACTTCAGCTGTGCGAAGGCGCGCTCGCCGGGAGCCCGCAGCCGGGCGTGGTCACGGTTGAACTGCTGGTAGTGCTCGGGCTGTTCGTGGTGGTAGTAGGGGGTGCGGACGGTGGCGCCGGCACCCTGGTAGGCCCGGTCGGCGAGCACGAGGGTCTGCCGGGTCAGGCAGGCTTGGACGATGCCGTGGGCGCGGGCCGCGGTGAGGTCGTGAGTCCGTCCCAGTGTCGCGCGTGAGAACCACAGCAGGGTTCCGTCCGGGACCGCGATGACCTTCCCGGCACACCGCCCGCCGCTACGCACGCTGCGAGAACCCCGAGGCCCTCGCCGATCAAGCCATCCGCACGACCCGACTGGACGCCTGGCGGCCCTACCTGATCAGCCGCTGGAACCAGGGCTGCACAAACGCCTCCGCCGAGGCGGCGCAGTACGCGTGCGCGTCCGGCCAGGGGGCCGGCGGTGTAGCGCGGCTTCGGCTTAGGGTCGGTCACGGCCGTGAGGATCGCCCGGGCGACGACGGCGGGGGCGTCGCCGTCCCTGACGGCCTGCGCCATGACGCGGTCGACGGTCTGCCGCTGCTTCGCGTACGCGTGCAGGGGCGTGTCGGGCTTCGCGCTGTTCGTCTCGAACCCGGTCCTGGTGTAGGCGGGTTCGACGATGAGTGCCCGGACGCCGTGGTCACGGACCTCGTGGTCCAGGGACTCGGTGTAGCCCTCGATCGCGTGCCTGGAGGCAGCGTAGACGGCCATGTAGGGCTGAGGCAGGAACCCGAGCACGGACGAGATGTTGATGACGCGCCCGCGTCGCTGATCGCGCATGTGCGGCAGGACCTCGTTCACCATGCGCATGAGTCCGAAGACGTTGGTGTCGAAGACGGACCGGGCCTGCGCGAGGGAGGTTTCCTCGGCGGCGCCCATCGAACCGACACCGGCGTTGTTGACCAGGACGTCGATCCGCCCGAACCGCTCGATCACTTTCTGGACCGCCGTGGCGGCTGTCGTGTCACTGGCGACGTCGAGGTCGAGGAACGTCACGCCGCCGAGCGGGGTGACGCGTGAGGTGTCACGGCTTGTGCCGAACCACCCGGAATCCGGCTGCGCCCAGCGCGAGCGCGGCTTCCTGCCCGATGTCCGATGACGCACCCATCGCGAGTGCCACCGGCCGCTCTGTCGTCATCATGGACTCCCGAACCCGATCGAAACCGATTAGTTTCCGCTACGGCAAACCGATCGGTTTCCATCCGCGAGTTCCCACAGGAGGAATGGCCTCATGGGCAGGATCAGCGCACAGGAGGGGCGTGAGGCCGTCATCCGCGCGGCGATCGCCGAATTCGCGCGCACCGGCTACCACGGCACCTCCACCGCGGCGATCGCCAACCGGGTCGGCGTCACACAGCCGTATGTCTTCCGGCTCTTCCCGGACAAGAGGGCGATCTTCGTCGCCGCGCTGGTGCGGAGCATGGACGACACCGCCTGGCTTTCGAGAGGGCCGCCGGCAGGATCGAGGGGGACGAGCGGGCCTTCCAGGCCATGACGGACCGCTTACGAGCAGATGATCTCCACGCGCCCAGAAACGCTCCTGATGCAGATGCAGGGATACGTCACCGTGGCGGCTTCCGAGGCGCAGGGCGATGGCCGGATCGGCGAGGTCGTCCGGGCCGGCTGGATGAGGGTCTGGGACATCGTGCACCTGTCGCTGGGTGCCGATGCCGTCGCGACCGCGAGCTTCTTCGCGTGCGGCATGCTCGGCAACACGCTTACGGCCATCCGGCTTTCCCGGGACGCCGGGAGGTGAGGGAGCGTTCGGGCGGGCGATACGTCAGCGCACGCCCGCCGCGTCGAGCAGGGTGGCGACGGTGGGCGTGATGATCCCGGTCAGGCTGTCGGCGCCGATTCCTGCGCGGGCACTGGCGCCGTCGAAGACGATGCTCAGCTGCCGGGCCAGCAGATCGGGGTCGACCGCCTTGCCCTTCTCGGCCTCGGTGCGGAAGAAGGCGGTCAGATTCTCCTTGACCTGGCGGGCGACCCGGCTCGCGGGGTGACTCTGATCCTTGAGTTCGACCTGCGCCGCCAGGTACCGGCAGCCGTGGAACTCGGGCACCCCTGCTTGCGATTCCACCTGCGCGAAGACATGCAGGATCCGCTCGCGGGGTGAGCGGCCGTCATCCGGCGCGGGCAGGAGAGTCGCCGCGTAGGCGGCGGCGCGCCCCTTCAGGCTTGCCGCCAGGAGTTCGTCCTTGCTCTCGAACAGCTGGTACATGGAGCGCTTCGACACTCCCGCCGCCTTGCACAGCGCCTCGACGCCGATGTTGACACCGGCTCGATAGGTGAGGGCGGCCGCCGCCTCCAGCAGTCGCTCCCTGGGGCTGAGTTTCACTTCGGTGGTCATACCGCGAGGTTAACCCGAAGCGAAGAAAAGGAAAACCGATCGGTTTCCGCGGTGTGAGACATAGGCTCGGCTACGGCCCGGGGGAAGGGCCGTCGCCGAGCCATTGCGGTGTGCGCGCCTGTCGTCCCAACAGGGCGGACACACACCAGGGCCACTCCGAGCAATGGCCCGTCCTGGGTGACCTACCGCTACGCCGAAACGGCTGGATTGTTGACGTCGTTTCCGCCGGTGCAGTCGCTCACGGTCGTACCAAACGAGTACACCGAAGCCGAAGAGGGCGTCCACGCCAGGGCCCTTCTGATGGATCTCCGCAGCGTCGCGACGCCCGGCACGAGCGCACGACGCACGAGTACGGAGGCGATTACGCCGATGGCGATTTACGGAGGCCTGGCGCGCACGACGCGGAAGGGAAGGGGTTGTGCGCCGCTCATGACGTACGTGTCTCCCGGTCGCCGGACGTGGAGCGCTTCGACGGGGGATGCCAACCACCGGTGACTTCCTTGACGGGCTTGTGCGGGAATCGCCGCCGGGCGTACTCCTGCGCGTGGGAGCCCGGTAGGACGTACAGGGCCTCCTTCTTGTCCTGGAGCGGTCGCAGCACGGTGTCCATGAAGGTCCTGCGGTCGTCCAAGTACGGGCCCAGGACATCCTCGCCGGCGGGGCAGACGGCAACGCAGTAGCCCGACTTGTAGCCGGGCGGCGAGGACAGGCTCTGCCACATCGAGGCGTTCTCGGAGTCGCTGACCCGGGAGCGGTAGTCGGCGGCGTCCTCGCTGTCGGCCACGGTCTGCGCCCAGTCGGTGAACCCGCTCATGAACTCCCGGTAGTTGTGCGTGGTGCAGGCCAGGGCGTCGAAGGCGCCGTCCTTGGCGATGGCGCCGACCGGGCAGGCCGCGACGATGCACGGGTTGTAGTCCAGCGGCTGTCCGTACGCGCTGACCTCCGCGTCCACCAGGACCGTGACCAGCAGGATGAAGCTGCCGAACTTCGGGTGGATGACGTTGCGGTGCAGACCCATCACGCCGAGCCCGGCGGCCACCGCGACCGTCTTGTGCGCCACCACCCAGATCCGCTCACGGGGGAAGCGGTCCATCTCCTGGGGGAAGCCGACGGACGGGTTGAGTGCCCGGTACCCGGCGTCCTGGAGCGCCCGGGTGACGCTGCGGGCGGCGTGGTTGGCCTGTTCGTCGGTCTGGTGGAACTCCTGGTTGGCCACGCTGCGGGCGGGGGAGCGGCAGTTGTCGCGGTTCATCCGGACCGCCATCGCGATCAGGGTGCGGGTGCCGGGCAGCGCGGACTGCGCGTACGCACGCTCGCCGGCCAGGTCGGGATGGTCCAGGCTGACCGCGGCGACGTCGTCCGCCCCGGCCGCCAGGCACAGCTCGCGCAGCCATTGCGCGTCGATCACCGCCGGCGGGCTCACCGCGGCATCCGTCCCGCGCCGAGCGAGCACGGCCTGTACTGACGGGTGGGCCGCCAGTCTCGTTGGAAGCGGGGGACGAGTGGGCCGGTCCTCGGCGTCGCGCGCGGCAGTCATCCGTGCTCCTGAGGATGCGGGTGCGAGGCTCGGCACCACGGCCGAGAAACCGATCAGTTTCACCACGGTAAACCGTTCGGTTTTCACGCGCAAGTCCGCGGACGACCGCCGCTCTCGACAGAAGTCGGTCAGGCATGCTCCGCAGGAGCGCGCACTCGTCGGTGTTCCCGCAGGTCGAAAGCATCATCGCCAGACATCCCGGCCGCCGAAGGCGTCCCGAGCGCAATACGTCAGCGCACGTCCGCCGCGTCCAGCAGCGTGGCCACCGTGGGGACGACAAGCCCAGCTGTCGTCTCGGCCTTGATTCCCGCGCGGGCGCTGGCGCCGTCGAAGACCAGAATCAGCTGCCGGGCCAGCAGGTCCGGGTCGCTCACCCCGCCCCGCTCGGCCTCGGCGCAGAAGAAGGCGGTCAGTCGCCCCTTGACCCGGCGGGCCACCCGGCTCGCCGGATGACTCTGGTCTTTGAGCTCGATCTGGGCCGCCAGGTACCGGC
>NZ_JBEXXQ010000068.1:0-52243 GCF_040630525.1 Streptomyces sp. NPDC005799 | reverse complement strand
AGGGTGAGTGACGGGACTCGAACCAGTTTTCTAGCCATACTGTGACCTGCGGCGATGCTGAAAATCGGGACAAAAGCGTGCCGTTCGATGCTGTTCGGTGTCGCTCAATGTCGGCTACTGAGCCTCTGTTTGGCCGTGGCCACACGACCTTGGCGATCTCCAGCAGGCCACCCGCGGGGTGAGTAGGAAACGGCCTGTCCGCAATCTCCAGACATGACAGCGCCCCCGCACGGGGCGGGGGCGCCGCGGTCCCTCTCAACCGCCTGGGGAGCAGGTACGAGAGGGCCGTACGTGGAGGGGGGCGCTCCGCTTGGATCTCCACCCCACTCCAAGATCACATAAATTAGGGTCGACCCTAATCCTTTTCGATCATGACGTCGGGAGCGTGGACGCGTGCCACGTCCCACCCCGCCCGACGACCGGGTCATCGCCCGCCGCCGCCAGGTAGGGGAACGGATCCGCCACGTGCGCGAACACCATGACCTGACGCAGCTCGATGTCTGCGAGCGGTCCGGAATCGATGTCGCGACCTACAGCCGCATCGAGCAGGGCCACTCCTCGCCGCTCCTGGACACGCTGATCCGCATCGCTGACGCGATCGGCGTCCCGCTTGCCGACCTTGTGCGGTGACCCGCCGCCAGAGCATTGCCTCGGCGACGAGCCCCCGAGACGGCCGCCCCCGACGGGGGACGCGGGGGCGGCCGCCGCTTCACCCGCTGCTGGCCCGATCGGCGTCAAGGCTGGCATCGGGGAGCTCACCACGCTGTCTTGCTGTACGGATGACAGTGGCCGCAGGCCGATGTGCGAAGGCGTCCAGAGCGCGTCCATCAGGGCAGTACTGGCCGCCACCGCACCGGCGGCACTGGCGCACGTGGATGCCGTACACACGTCCGGCTTCCCGGGACGCGCAGGCAAGGCAAGCGCGGGGCAGGAACCGCTCGAGGTATCCGCGCACCTCGCCGATGCGCGGGCCGAGATCGATTGCGGCTTCACCGCTGCACCACACGCACACTTGCCCGTCTCGACGCGGAGCACCAAGGGTGGCCACGCGAGGCAGCGGAAGCATCTCCAACGCCGTCGACTCGACGGTCATGACGGTCACGGCCGGTACTCCCGCATCAGACGGATCAAGGCCAGCCCCGTGCTGCACGGGCGGCCACCCTGGTGACGGCACTCGTCGCAGCCCGGCGCATGCGCGTGCAGTTGTGCAAGCGCCGCTCTGTTCACACAGGCGCGGCCGCATGCCCGCGGGTACCAGGCCACGTCCGCGCCGGCCCGGGTCGCCGACTGAGCGCCGAGGTCCACAGCAGCGCCGTTACGGAGCGGGGCCCCGTCCCACACGCACGTGATACCGCGGACCTGCTGCTCAGTGAGACGTCCGATCGGGGGGAGCGTGAGCACAGCGAGCCGATCGGTCACGGCTGTGATGTCCTCGCTCACGACGCCACCGCCCCGGCCTTGCAGCCGCACGAAGCGATCTCCCACACACGGTCGCGCCCAGCTGCCTGCACACGCCCCGCCGGGCGCAAGGTCCGGGCGACGGCCCCGCAGTCCCAGCAGGCGCGGCCATGGAGACGTGCGATGCTCACCGGTCCTTCGACGCGAATCGGTTGCACGACGTCGACGTCGCTCATCCCCTGCTCCCATCTGCCTGTTCTCGCGGACAGACAGAGCATGGACCCGGGCAAGGGGCATAAGTGCTACACCTTGTAGCACCTGCCGGGAAGAGATCTCAGACGATGCCGATCCACTCGGCGAAGCTCGTCAGCGTCTCCGCGTCGGAACGCTTCAACCGTCGGAGCGTCGCGGCAGTCTCTCGAGCCCATGGGTGCTCCCGCGTGTGCTGGGGGGCAATCAACCGGGCGACTTTCAACGACTCGAAAGCGTCGTCCCCACGTCCCGCCCACAGTTGCGCGCGCGCCAGCTCGATCCAGAACCCGGACTGCCGCTCGGCGGGTAGATCGGTGGGAGGTGTCCACTCCTTCGCCACGTTCAGAGCCATCTGTACATGGTCTTGGCCGAGGCTCACGGCCACCGACACCTCGTGTGCCCGCACAGAGTCTGGACCGAAGGCCGTGCCGTTGTATTCGGCTTCGGGCAACATGTCGCCGAACTGTCGGGCCTCCTGCAGATGGGCGGTGGCGGCGTCGGCGTTTCCGGACCGGCCGGCGATTACGGCGGCCCTCATGTGCAGGGCGCCGCGGCTCGCGCGTGCGGCGCGACCGTTCGTGGACGGGCTGGCGTCGATCGCCTGCTCGAGGGCGCGCAGGCCTGCGGTGTGGGCGCGTGCCACGAAGAATGTCTCGGTGCGGACGTACGCTGCCGCGGCCTCCGTCAACGGATCTTCGGTCTGCTGGGCGGCCCACCGCATGAGGTCGACCAGCCGCGCGGACAAGTCACGGTACCCGTACTTGAAGGCCACGGCGTCTGCCGCGCGCGCGGTTGAGGCGACCAGCTGCGCGGCCTCCAAGCGGCCGGCGCCCGTTGAGTGGTGCAGGGTGCAGAGCACGTCGTCGAGGAGAACTGGCGCATGCTTGGCGATGCGGGCGTACTGGGCGCCGAGCCGCCAGTCCATCAGCTGCTGTACGGCGTCGCGTAGTTCAGGCAGTGGCCGCTCGGGTGCGTCGGTGGGGACGTCGTAGGAGGCGATCGCTGCTGAGATGGCGGGGATGGCGGCGTGCACGCGGCTGTCGGTGCGGGTGTTGCCTGTGACGATGCGGCTGGGGTCCACACCAAGGGCAGCTGCGATGGAGTCGAGGGTGTCATCGCTGGGTGAACGTCCGCCCCGCTCGATGGCGCGGATGGTTGCGTGAGAGACGAAGGCAACGCGGGCGAGGTCGGCCTGGGTCATGCGTTTCGCGCGCCGGAGGATGGCGATTCTCTGGCCTACCTCGCGCGGAGTGTTGGTGGGCATGCTGCTCCCGTTCGGTGCGTCCACTCCGAACCGTACTCGCACCCAAACGCAGCGTGTACGTGAACTGACTTGCCGAGGGGACGCGTGGACGCGGAGCGCACAACCCGGGAATCCCGGCAGAAGCGTTCGCTAACAACTCCTAGTGCGGGAGCGGATCCTCAGCGTCGACAATCTGGTAGTGAAGGCGCAAACCCATGCGGTTAGAGAACTCGGCAGCCAAAGATCGGGCTGATCGCCAGGCCCACTCGGCGCAGCCAGCACCAAAAGCGTGGTCAGGAAACCAAGGGGCATCAGCGCCCAGGGCGGTTGCAAGTTCCGGGATCGCGTAGATCGTCCGTGTGGGGCGGGGGTTGACGCGGTAACAGCACAGGCACGAGACCGGTGATCATCAGGGTGTCTACGCCAGTTGATCGCATTGAGGTCCCGTGCCTGCTGTTCCATCCTCCCCGATCTCTGCCGTCCTGGTGAGACTGGGGCCCCTTCACCCGCACGACACCGGCCGCCTGCGCGTCCACCTCCAGCGCGTACCCGACCCGCGGTCGCGCTGCGGGCGGTGGTATCCCCTGATCGGCCTGCTGCTGGTCTGCGCCTGCGCAGTCGTCTCCGGCGCCCGGACCATCACCGAGATCACCGAGTGGGGCCAGCGCGCCACCACCACGGTGCTGGAACAGCTCGGCATCCGCCCCCACCTGCCCGGACGCCGCCGCGCCCCGTCCCATGCCACCCTCACCCGGCTCCTGGCCGCCCTCGACGGCGATGTGCTGGACGACGTGATCGGCGCCTACCTGGCCGAACGCGACCACACCGGCGTCGCCATCACCGGCCCGGCGTCGCGGCCGGCGATCGCGGTGGACGGCAAGGCACTGTCCGGCTCCGCGCACCCAACCCAGCGCCGCCGTCACCCACGCCCCCACCATCACCCTGGCCCAGCGGGAGGTGGGGGCCAAGACCAACGAGACGGCAGCCTTCCGCCCGCTGCTTCAACCACTCGACCTGGCCGCCACCGTGGTCACCTTCGACGCCCTGCACAGCGTCAAGGACCAGGTGCGCTGGCTGGTGCAGGAGAAGAAAGCCCACTACATCGCGGTGATCAAGGACAATCAGCCGACCGCATCGGCCCAGCTCAAGGCCCTGCCGTGGGAGGAGGTGCCCATGGCGCACACCGTCTCCCAGGCCGGGCACGGGCGGCGGGAGTCCCGCTCGGTCAAGACCATGGCCATCGCGGCGAACCTGGGCGGGATCGCCTTCCCGGAAGCACGGCTGGCCCTGCGCATCCACCGGCGCCGCCAGGAGAGCGGCAAGCGGCAGACCCGGGAGACGGTCTACGCCGTCACCAGCCTCGACACCCACCAGGCCAGCCCTGCTGAGCTGGGCAGATACGTGCGCGGGCACTGGGGAATCGAAAACTCCAGCCACCACGTCAGAGATGTGGTGTTCGCCGAGGACGCCTCCACCGTCCACACCGGCAGCGCACCGCGGGCGATAGCCGCTCTGCGGAACCTGGCCATCGGCAGGCTGCGACTGCTCGGAGCCGACAACATCGCCAAGACCACCCGGGCCATCCGGGACGCACCCGAACACGCCCTCTGGATCTGGGGCATCACCGACAGCCCACTCCTACCGGGAACTTGAAGCCGCCCTGAACCCTCATGGGTACATATTCAGCCCGGAAGGTACTCCAGAAACCCTGAATTACGCGGAACACAGGTGAGGGCATTTGGCTCTATCTGCCGCCCAGTCGGGCTCATAAGATATTAATCTCCAAAACCGAGATGAGGGGAAAATATGCGACCGTCTATTAATCGGTCAAAAACGATTGCTGCTGTGGGTCTCGCGACGGCCGTCACGATATTGAGTGCAGGCGGCGCCGCTACTGCCGCCAACCTCCATGCTTCGGAGAGTATTGCGCCAGCTCCAATCCATAGTATCACCCAGCTCGACGATGCTACTCCCTGGTCTCCGAATGCAGCCAGCGTTTTGGGTAATTCCGTGGTCACATTCGGCACTACGGATCCAGACGTGCATGCTATCGAGATGTCTTGGGACGGCTCGAACGGTGCAGATCGGGACCTGTGCGTTGACGTCTCTGCTGGTAAACGCCCCATCTGGAACCTCGTTGGGGTTCTTGGCTCGCCTGCGACCGTAAAGGCCTCTTTCACGTCTGACTGCAATAATTATATAGATCGCTATGGGATACATGGCTTCCATTTGCCGAAAATTGCACAGCAAAATTTTTCAGTAATCACTACCCCAAGCGGATGGGGACCTCTCCCTTAGCCTCGATCCACCGGGCAATGGCCGGTCCAGGGCTTGGACATGAAGGCGCGGATGCAAGCGGTTCCGGATAGTTCGTTTCCCGCGCCTTCGGTGGCGGTGGTGACTGAAGTAATTAACCACCACGCGCCTCCACATCGTCTAGGTGTGAACGATCAGTCCTTGAGGATTGTCGTCAGCTGCAGCAGCGAGTCGATCCGCCAGTCCGCCGCCGCCACCACTTCCGGGTCGTCCGCCCACAGATGCCCCCACGGGCCGCGTCGGAGGTGCACCGCACGCAGGCCGGCCTCCTTCGCCGGGAACAAGTCGTTCGCCGGGTGATCGCCGACGTACACCGTCTCGTGCGGCGCGGCCTGAGCCACCTCCAGGACGCGCTGGAAGAACTCCGGCTGCGGCTTCGCAACTCCCCACTCACCCGACGTGACGATCAGGTCGGCCGGCAGTTCCAGGGAGCGCAGCAGCTGGGCGGCGCGCTCCGTTTGGTTGCCTGCGATGATGACGCGGATCCCATGCCGTCGGAGCCAGTTGAGCGCTGGCCGGACGTCGTCGTACAGGTCGCTCTCATCGAGAGCCTCACCATGGCCGCCAGCTTCCCGCGCCGCGCGCTCGGCTTCAATGTCGATTCCAGGCCGAGCGAGGCGGAGCGCGTCAGCGTTGTCGCGGCCTTGCGCCACAACTGCGCCGACCAGGGCCGAGAGCGTGTGGTGAGGGATCCCGAGCCAGTCGGCCCACAGCGCCCAGTACCGGTCATCTCTGGTGATCGTCTCGCCGACGTCGAACACGATTGTTTCCACGCCGCGAGCCTACGAGCCGATGGCAGACGGGATGACGAAAGGGCCCCCTCCCGCCGAGGCGGGAGGGGGCCCTTCTGCAAGTGCGATGGACCTTCAGACACACCCAGTGCCAAGGAGCTACGGAGGATGGAACCCTCACGTGTACTCGCGGCGTGTGGGGTCAAGGCCCGCGGCGAGCGGGCTGGACGAACCGCCGCCTGGTGGAGTGTCCGATGGGGTGGGGCTCGGGCTGTCGGACAGGCAGGTGTATCGAGGGTTGTCCGGGGCGAAGTCGTCCGCCCGGCGGCAGGTGTAGGTCACGCCGCCGTACTGCCACGTCCAGCTCACTGGCGGCTGTCCGGGAGCTCCGTCCTTGCCGTCCGTCCCGTTCGTTCCGTCCTTGCCCGGCGCTCCGGCCTCGCCGGGCGCTCCCGACGCTCCGGATGCCCCAGGAGAGGGGGTGATGGTAGGCGCGGCCTGGCCCGGCAGGCCCCGCGGACCGCGCGGCCCGGTGGCGCCGGTGGGGCCCGGGATGGGGACTGGGACCTTCGCGCGGTCGGGCAGGTTGTCGACGGCGCGTGACGGGTCGGGCGCTGCGGGGGTGCCGCCCCTGGCTGTGATCTGGGCGCGCAGCACGCGGACGTCGGAGGCCAGGGTGGTGACGGCCTCGCCCCTCCTATTGGCTTCCGCCTCGAGGGCATCCGCCCGGTGGGCTTCGGTGGTGATGCGCAGCCACACCAGGACGACCGCGCCGCCGAGGACCAGGAGCACGGCGGCCACGGCCAACGAGCGCCACCGCTGGGTGAGTGCGCTCTGTGCTTGTACGCGGGTCACGGGGGTTGCCCTCCCAGATCGGTGATGCGCTGCAGCAGCCGGGCCTTCTCGGCGGTGAGTTCGGCGATCTGCGTGTGCAGCGCGGCCTTGTCCGCCCGCTCGCTGGCGAGCTCGGCGTAGGCCGCGGTCAGGCGCTGCTCGGTCTCGGCGAGCTTGGTGACCGCGGCGTTCCGCTCTTCCTGCAGCTGGTTGACGAGCGAGTCGTAGGAGATGAGGACCTGGCCGGTGGCACCGACCCGGTTCTCACCCCGTTTACCGACGAGCGCGCCTATCGCTGCGGCCAGCCCAACGGCGATGGTCCCGATGGCACTGACGGTGGCAGCGTCCACGCGCCCCTCCTGGTGGTCGATGGTGAAGGCGGCCGTGGTCTGCGGCCGCTGTCACTCCGTGCGGGTCTCGCTGCGGTAGCCGGTCAGCGGGGGCAGGGCGTTGTCGACGTTCGGGTACTGCGGCGGCCGGGCCCAGCCGAGCAGGACGCCCGCGATGGTCTGCAGCTTGCTGCCGCGCAGCTTCGTTCCGAGGACCTCGAGCAGCCGGAAGGCCAGGTAGTAGGCGACGACCAGGACGAGGGTGACGACGTACGTCACCCGCTCGGAGTCGATGGTGATGCCGGCCTTGACCAGCAGGGTGAGCAGCCACCCAGCGACGAACGGGACGACGGTTCTCATGGTGGAGATGAACAGGGCAGGCATCGTGGCCTCTCTCTGTCGGTGGTGAACGGCGGCCGGGAGGCGCGCCGGGGGAAGGGTCAGGCGACGACGATGAACAGGCCGGTCTTCGAGCCGAGTGCGGCGAGGGACGTCTTGCCGGGGATGCCGTCGGCCTCAGCACCGCGGTAGCCGAGGTGGTACTGCCACTCGGCGTAGGCCGTGACGGTGGTCGAGCCGAACGAGCCGTCGCCGGCGTAGGTCTTGGCGAGGTAGCCGAGCTTGACCAGGGCGGCCTCGACGAGGTTGGTGCCGGCCATGTAGGTGACGTGGCCCTGCTTGGCGCCGGGGTCGGTCTGCGCCGCGGCGATGAGCTGGGACAGGTCGACGCGGGCCGCGCTCGGCTTGCTCGGCGTGGTGGGAGTGCCGCCCGCCTGCGGCTTGCTGGCGAGCTGCTTCTTCACGTCGGCGCGGAAGTTGTCCATGTCGAAGCTGGGGTCGATCTTTCCGGGCTGGACCTCCTTGTGCCCGGCGACCGACTTCTCCGTCCAGCCGTGGGCGCGGCAGATCGCGGCGGCCCACAGCACGGCCTGGCGGTACTGGGCGTCCGGGTAGGGGTCCTTGCCGGTGCCGAGGTTCTCGATCTCCAGGCCGTACAGGACGTCGTTGCCGTCGGCGTTGGCCTGGTCGTCGTGTGGCAGCGGCGAGGCCTCGGCGCGCAGGGCGTTGAGGACGTCGAGGTCGACCAGCCCGGCGTGGTTGGCGCGGCCGTTGGCGATCATCCACAGGCCGTCCGCCTTGCCCAGCCAGGCGTGACACAGTGGGCCGGGCAGGTCCGATCTGCCGTTGTAGCAGATCTCCTTGTCGTTGTGGCCGGCGGTGTGGTGGATCAGTACGCCGATCACGGGACCGAAGGTCTTCCCGGTGGCGCCGTCGCGGTTGTGGGTCTTCCAGCTGGCGTGCTCGTGCACCGTGAGGCCTTCGGCCTTCAGTGCGGCGAGCATCTGCGTGGCAGTGAGGGGGGTGGCCATCAGGCGCTCGCCGCCTCGTCAGCCGGGGTGAAGTCCAGGTAGTACTGCTTGCCCGGCTCGAAGCTGACGGCCGGGTTGTCCACCTGGATCTTCAGCTCGCCGGACGGCGTGTACTTGGCGTACCGCTGGTCCTCGGGGATCGACGTGTCGTAGACGGCGTTGAAGCGGAAGGTGCGTGGCCAGGTCTTCTCACCGGTCGGCTCCGGGCTGCCGCTGTCGTAGCGCATCACGTCGACGGGCTCGGGGCTGGTCTGTTCGACGCTGCGGCACAGGAACTTCGCTCGCACAGGCATGGTGATCTCCTCCAGAAATGACGAAAGCCCCGGCCAGCAGGCGGGGCGTACGGGGGGTGGCGTGGGTCAGGAGGCGGCTTGGTAGCTGCCCCATACGCGGACGATGTCGCTGGCCGCGAGGGTCCAGGGGGCGGATGCGGTCCAGGCGTCCCAGTCGCCGGCTGTGCTGGTCGACGCGAACCAGATCGTGCTGGTGTTGACCGCGTTGTTGGTGAGGGGGATGGCGCCCATGATGAAGTTCTGGGTGCCCGTCCGGGAGACGCTGGCGTTCAGCGCGGTGCCGCCCGAGACGCTGGCCCCGGTGACCGGCAGGGTGAAGTTCAGGTTCCCGCTGCCGAACGTGGTGGAGGAGCCGACCGTGAGAGTGAGGCTCATGTGCACGGTACGGCCGATCTTCATGTACTGGCCGGTGAGCGTGCCGTTGCCCAGCACGGGTGCGGTACCGCTCGATCCCAACGTCGGCGTGTAGGGCGTCCAGGCGCCGAGGACGGTGTTCCATTGATCGCGGATCTCCTGGTTCATCAGCGCGGCGGAGACCACCTCACCGACCACCCACGTGCGCGGGGCGAACGTCACCTCACACCACCTTCTTGGGGTCCGGCGGGTCCGGGATCGGCGGCCCTGCGGGCGGGTTGGGGTTGGCTGGGTCGACGTCGCTCCACCAGTTCCGCAACGCCGGCTTGAGCCCCATCAGGCTCGCCTCGACGGCGGCGGCGTCAGCAGGGAAGGTGATCCCGCACCAGCCCCAGCCGCACTCGGTGCAGGCGTAGCGCGGGTCTGCCGGCGAGATGACGGCGGCTGATCCGCAGCTGCTGCAGTCGGCGATCCACCGGTTCTGGTTGATCCGCGCGAAGTAGACCTCGTCGACCGGGTCCTCGGGCGGGGTGGCGCGGCGGCCCATCCTGACCTCGTACCAGCGCCACACCAACTCGGCGGCGGGGACGCCCGCCCAGGAGTCGGCAGGCATGTTGGGCGGCGGCGTGTAGAACGTCTCGGCACGCACAACGGCGATGGCCACGGCAGTGCCCCCTATCAGTAGGCGAGGCGGGTGGCGGAGTCCAGAACGCTGTAGACCGGGTCGTCCAAAACCCAGACGGAGTCGGTGCTCGTGGCCGAGGTGTGGAACTGGATCAAGTGACTGCTGTTCTTGATCGTCTCCGTGTAGCCCTCGACGGTGACCCGCGTCGAAGACGCTGGCGCCTGCGTGGGCAGGCTGGTCACGGAGAAGTACGAGCTGATGTCGGCGTCGAGGATGTTCAGGTAGTTGGGCATCGTGAACGCCTCAATCGGCACCTCACGCAACTCGACGCTGGGGTTGGCGTAACGGGACACCCGCCAGTACGCGGCGTCCAACACCTTGTTGTCCGTGGTCTTGAGGATGGACAGGGCGCCGGGGTCGTAGACCCCGAACGCCAGGACCGAGGACGGGGCGGTCACCTTCTGTGTGGCGCCGCCCGGGCGGGATGCCTCGATGCTGTTGACCATCTTCTGGTCGTCGTCGGCCAGCTCGACGCTTGTGGTCTCCAGGTCGGCGTAGGCGATGGTGAACGCCTCCCCGCTCGGAGCCGGGTTGTAGCGCAGGTCCCGGGACTGGAAAACCATCACATACGCGTCGCGCGCCGCGAACAGTCTCGCGGACTCGGTGCTTTCCACCTCGCGCATCCGCGCCACCACACCGGTCCCGCCGGGGCCTTGGGAGGCGATCGGGTCGAAGGTGCTGCCCTCGATGATGGTGGTGAGCAGGCCTGCGTAGGCGCACAGTCGGTCGATCCGTGTATCGGCGGTTTCGCCCGCTGCGCCGTTCTGACCGACGTCGTAGTGGGTGGCCATGACGCTGCCGGTCGTGCTGCGTGCGTACAGGGCGACGTGCGCGATGGAGCCGGACCACAGGCGTGTGCCGCGGTAGCCGCCGATGTGCAGGAGCTGCTGGTCGAAGCCGTCGGTGACGGGAACGGAGGCATCGACGTTGACGCCGTCGACGGAGACGTTTCCGCTCAGGCTCTGGTCCCACGCGAAGTGGTGCCAGTTCCCGTCGTTCAGCCCCGAGGTGCCGGCGATGGTTTCCACGGTCAGGGTGCTGGACCCCGAGTCGGTCCACTCGATCTGCAGGGCGCCGGTGGCCGAGAGGGACACGACCTGCACGCACTGCAGGCTGGGCGAGTACAGGCTGAGGATGGCCCGGCCCGTGGTGGTCGTTTTGAACCAGCCCTCGACTCCGAAGGTGTTGGTCGTCAGCTGCTGCTGGACCGTCGCGCCCAGGTCGACGCTCAAGTACTTCCCGGCGGTCGCGGAGGACGGAGTGAGTGTCGGAGTGCTGTCGCCGGTGGCGGCTGGCCCGGTGTCGGTGCCCATGGTGAGCGTGCCGCCGGATCCGGCCTGCGTGATAGCCATGGACGGCAGACCAGTACCAGAGATGTCACCGGCGCTGGTGGCGTCGTCGGACTCGGTCAGCGGGTAGTACGCCGTGGGCAGGAAAGTCGAGATCTCCTCGGTCAGCATGGACCGCAGCACGGGAAGCCGGTTGAGCCGCTTGAAGAGATCCGTGCACGAGATCGTGACGGTGGAGGACAAGCCTTCCCAGTCGACGGGGAACTCGTTGACCATGCCCCAGAATCTGGGCTTGACGATGGCGCCGACGAGGTCGTACTCGGCGAAGTCGGTGGTGCCGGAGTCGCGGGTGGCGCCGATGGCCAGGGCGACCTGGTCGGTGCCCACCCAGGCGGGTGTCGCCAGGGAGCGGCGCACGGTCCAGGAGTACCCGTCTCCCGACGTCTCCCAGTAGACGGTCCCCGACGTCTCGCGCACTCGCAGCCACGCGTGATCGATGGCGCTGTACGTGAGGTTGACCTGCGCCCCGTCGGAGAATCCGACGTCGGATTTGCACGCCAGGTTTCCGGTGGTGGCGTTGTACTCGAAGCCGACCCGCGTTCCTGACGTGATGGCGTTGACCATGTACGAGGTGCGGGCGTTTGTGCCGCCGGCCGGGACCGTCGCCAGGCGCACGGTGGTGCTGCTGCCCTGCAGCCGCCACTGGCGGGCCGACAAGAAGCCGCTGGAGGTTCCGGCGATGGCGCTGATGCGAGCTCGGCCGCCGGTCTCGCTCACGGTCCCGAAGTTGCCCGACCACCGGGTGGTGTTGATCCGGCCGTCGTCGAAGTCGTCGCCGAGCTGCTCGAGCGGGTAAGGCGCCGACCCGGACTGAGTCGGGATGAACGCAACGCTGATCCGGATTGGCGCATTGCGCCGGACGAACGGGTAGTAGGGACTGGCCGCGTTGCCCGGGGTGAAGCGGCCATCAGTGTTGTCCAGGAGGAGGGTGGCCGATCCGGGCTGTGTCTCCGACAACTCGTCGGACGCGCCCCGGGTGATCGTCACCCCCCGTTTCACCTGGTCCACGTACTGGCTGATGTCGGTCCACGTGATGGTGTCGGGGGCCTGTACCAGGCCGCCCCAGCCCATCTCCACCAACAGCGCCAACTACCCCACCCCCAGCGAGACGTTGAGTCCCTGCGTCCTCTTCAACATGAGCAGCACGCGCTGCAGCTCCCGGCCGACCGCCACCGGGTCCATGGCGTCGTGGATGTCGACCTGGACCTGCATGACCTGGCCCGCCCCGCCCCGCATGACCGCGGCCCTGCCCGCCGTCGGCGCGATGGCCGCGCGTCCGATCACCCGGCCGGCCAGGGTGTCCATGGCGCGGTCGACGTAGGGCAGGCCGGCCAGGACGCCCTTGGCCACGCCGCGGGCGGTGTTGATCCCGTCCGGGACAACCTTGGTTGCCGGGGACTTGATGCCGAGAGCGTTGCGCAGGGACTTCTGCATGCTCTTGGCGAGGCGCTCCATGGTCTTCTCGAGGTTCTTCTCCTCGGAGAGCAGGCCGGTGAGGAAGCCTTTGCTGGCGTTCTTGCCGGAGTCGTACAGCTTGTCGGCGCCGGACTTGCCCAGGGTCGTGGTCGCCGAGTCCAGCTGCGACTGCAGCGAGTTGACCGTCTTGAAGGTGGTCTTGTCCGCGCCGGCCAGCGCGCTGGCGTAGGCGTACCCGGCCTCGGGCCCCATGTTGAGGATCTGCCGGAGCAGCCCCTTGTTCAGGCCCCTCTTCGCGAGGATGTCGATGTACCGGGTGAACTGCTTGATCTGCGCCAGCTTGGAGGCGAGCCCGGCCTTGATGCCGCCGGCCGTGACCTGGTCGGCGTCCATGCCGAGGTTGGACAGGCCCGCGCCCTCCCGGGCGTTCTTCGTGACGTCGGACGCGTAGGCCTTCGCCGCGGCGATCGTCGCAGCGACCTTGTCCCGCTTGGCCGCCAGGTCCAGGAGCTTCTTCGTGTCCCGGTCGACCATCTTCAGCAGGCCGGACTCCTTCTTGCCGGAAAAGGCGGTACGGATGTCCTTGGCCAGGTCGGCAGCCGTCGACTTGATCTTGGCCTGGGTGCCGGTCAGACCGATGACCATGCCCTTGCCGACGTCGGCCATCAGAGCCTTGGCCTTCCGCGACGGCGAGGCGATCTCCAGCTCCTCGCGGATGCCGGCCGTGACCGCGCCAGCCATCACCCGGGCAGCATCGTTCACCTGCCCTTGCGCGCCGAGCATGCCGGCGGCGAGGCCCTGGGCGACGGCCGCCCCCGAGCTGCTGGCACTGTGGGCCGCGAAGCCGGAGCCGCGCAGCATGGACTGGGTCGTCTTGGCGTCGAAGACCCGAGCGTCCTTGCCGAAAACGACCAGCTCCGGGCCCTCCTCGCCGACCATGGCGAGCTCCCCGGCCCTCGGCGTACCGCCGCTGGCGTAGGGGGTGATACCCGGGATGCTCGGCCCCTTATGGACCGTATTTAGATATTTTGTCTTGTAGATGCCGATGCCGATGGTCTTGCTCTTTAGACTGTCGACAGCACCCTTCACGTTCTTGATCGCGGAGAGAGCGGCACCGGTCTTCGCCGTGACGGTGACCGAACCGTTGGGCAGCCGCCGCACCTTAAGGCCGAAGCCGTCCAGTAGCTGCTCGGCCGCCTTCGACAGCGTCTTAAGCGTGACGCTCTTCGACCCCGGAGCGGCCCTGACCGCCGCGTTGAACGCCTCGAGGTCCCGCTGCGCGTCCTCCTTCCGCATCGTGACCGTGGTGGTCTTGTCCGGGATCTGCAGGATCTGGGACGCCAGCTGCTCAGCCTGGCTCTTGGTCAGGCCCATGGCCTGCGCCGACTTGATCAGCTGAGCGCGGCCGCGGCTGTAGATGCCGTTGACCGTCTCCCACGACGAGCCGGACTGGCGCGCGCTTGCCGCGGCCTCGTCCGTCTTCGACGCCAGGTCCTGCAGCGCGCTGGCCGCGTTGCGGGCCTTCTCGCTGTTGAGGTTGAGCTGCCCGTGCGACATCGACAGCGCGCCGACGTTCTCGCGGGCTGCCTTCGCAGCGGCGTCGATGCTCGCTTCGAAGCCGATCATCCCGCCGAGCCCGGCCCGCTGCGCGTCGTTGAGGGCCTGGATGCTCTGCCGCAGCCCATCGGTCGACTGTTTCTGCGCGTCCAGCTTCTGCTGCACGGACTTTGCCTGCGCGCCGAAGACGCCCATCGAGTCGGCGGCGAGCTGCTGCTCGAACCGGCTGTCGGACAGGGCGTCCTTGTAGTCGTTGAGCTGACCGGTGAACTTGCTGGTGTCCCGGCCGCCCTTGCCGTACTCGGCCATCAGCCGCTTCAGGGCGGCCGCCGCCAGGTCCGACTGGCCGTTCTGCACTAGGCCGGCCAAGGCCTTGTCGACGGAGTCGATGTTGTCCTTGGCGTCCTTGACCGGGGTGGAGTCCCACCCGGTCCAGCCGACCAGGAACTGCTGGATCTTGTCGGTCGTGCTGGGATCGGTGAGGGACCGGACCTTGGCGTACAGGCCGTCCAGGTCCTTGCCGAACGCTCGGGACGCCTCGCCGGTGACCTGACCGGTGGAGCCCAGCTGCTTGAGCGAGTTGGTCAGCTTGTCGACGTCGGGGGGCGCGTTCTTGCTCCTCTGTGACAGAGACGTCAGCAGCAGGACCAGCAGCCCGATCCCAGTTCCGGCGACCGCCGCTTTCGCGCTGAGCGACAAGGCGCCGATGGCCGCCCGGGCACCGGCGAGAGCACCGGGCGTCCCGGCCGCCGCGGTCCGCATCGCGACGATCTGCGTGGCGAACGCGGCCACCGCGGTACGGCCGGCCGCCAACGCGAGCGCTGCCGCCTTCGTCGCCTTCAGGGCGAACGCCAGCTGCAGGAACAGGCCGATGGCCTTGGGGGGCACCGCGTCGGCGAGCCTGGCGACGACGTTCACGACCTGGAGGAGGCCAACCCCGACGTCGCTGCCAGCCTGCAGCACGTGCACGAGCGCTGTGGCCACGCTGGTCAGGACACTCGCCACGGTTGGACCCTGGGCCTTGGCCCAGTCCATGAACTCCCGGGCCGGGCCGCCGAAGTCCTTGCCCTGTCCCGCGTTCAGCAGGTGCACGATCTCGTTGTTGACGCCGCGCAATGTCTTCTGTGCGAACGACGTGAACTTGCCGTCGAGGCGGTCCAGGCCAGGGGAGGCCATCTCACCGCCGATGATCGTCACGAACCGGTCGGCCTCGGTGCTGGCGGCCTTGACCAGCCCGGACGTTTTGGGGATCAAGGCGTTAGTGATGGCGATGCCCTTGATGAAGGGCGCCATCGTGTCGCCGGCCAGGCTGTTGGACCACTCCTTGTAGTCGTCCTTCAGCACTCCCAGGGCGGCCGCCGCCCGCCGTGTGGGGGCAGGCAAGTCGGCCACGGTCTTGGCGTACAGGATCTGCGCCTGGATCGCTTCCTGCGACGAGGCCCCGTTCTTCCGGACCGAGTCGTCGTACTTCTTCTGCGCGTCCGCAGCGTCGCTGAGTGCGGAGATCTGCGGGATGAGCGCGGCGCCCATGGCCGCGACCGCGACCGCAACGGTGCCCGCCCCGGCGGCGATCGGCGCCAGCGAAGCGGCCGCCGGAATCGCTGCGGGCGCCAGCAGCAGCGCAGTCTTCCGCAGCTCCTCGAGCGACTTGCCGCCCGCCTTGCTGTCCTGGTCCAGCCGGGACAGGCGGCGCGCCAGCCGGTCACTCGCGTCGCCGGCCCGGTCCAGGAGGCGGGAGAGTTCGTCGCGGCCGGTGAGGAGAAAGCTCATCGAGGGCATCACTCACCACCCCCTTCCGCTGGCTGGGACTGATGGCGGTGCATCCACGCGATGAGCCCGAAGAAGTCCGGGAGCGTCAGGTCGTCGACGGCTCCGGGAGGGATGTGGAGGAGGTGGGCGAAGAGTCCGAGCCACTCTCCTCGGACGACGTCGATGTCGGCGTTGTGCTCGAGGGGCTGGACTCCTGCGGCGGCTGCTCCGGGGCGTCGTCGCTGGCCGGCTCTTTTGGGCCGCGCGCCATCTCGGCGATGAGCCGCTCAGCATGCTCCGGGTCGGCGGCCACCGTGACGACGCGCTGCAGGACCTTGGCCACGTCCTCGCGGGAGACTTCGGGGTCGGTCTCGGCCATGGCGAAGGCGTTCTCGACGTACTCGGTGACCTCCCGCTGGTCCATGCGCGTGGTCAGTTCGCCGATGAGCGGGTCGAAGTCGCCGTAGCGCAGCGACGGCTGAGACCTCTTCTTGATCACCCAGACGATCACGCGCATCGCCTCGGGGTCGTCGGTGTCGAGGCCGCCCTCGATCTCGCCCCACTTCATGCCGGTGGTGCGCTGGGCGATGGACGCCTCGGAGGTGCGCAGGCTGCGGGCGTCGAACTGCTCCGGCTCGCCCTCTTTCGGCGCGTACTGGATGATCAAGGTGGCTCCTATTCGAGGTGGCGGCGTACGTCGTCAGCGACGCGCTCGACTTCGCGGGTGATGCGGTCGGTGTGACCGCGCACGGTCCTGTCCCACCAGCCCGCGTTGGCGGACTGTTGCGCCCACCGGCGGCGGTTGCCGAAGACGGGGTGGCGGATGCGCCCGGTGTTGATGACGTCGGGCATGCGGCGCAGGTCCGGCGGAAGGCGCCCCTTGTCCACCCACACGCGAGCGCCCGGGTCGCCGGTGGTGCGTACCGAGATGCGGATCGCCTCGGCGATCGTCGCCCGCATAGGGCGAGTTGTCGGCGAGGGACCGCCTCGCTTGCCGGCGTTGCGGCCCTGCGAGCGGATGTCGAGGCGACGGATGGTGTCCTGCAGGTCGTTGCGCAGTGGCTCGGCGGCCCGGCGGATGCGGCGCTGGAAGCTGTTGCGGATGTTCTCGTGACCGGCCCGGCGCAGCCTGGCCGACAGCTCGAGGAGCTGGCCGGTGCCGATCACGCGGACGTTCTGCACCATGAGGTCACCTCACAGGGACACGTCCGTGCTGATGACCTCGAGCTTGGGCTGATTTGTGCCGTCGAAGAGGCCGGTGAAGGAAAAGGTCGGCTTGACCACCCCGAAGCCATCGACGACCGGCGGACCCTCGTCGAGCTTGATCGCGGGGAGGGTGAGCCGCCAGGTGTCGAAGAACGTCGACGCGATGTTGGCTCCGATGAACTCCCACACGAACGAGGTCGCTCCGTCGCTGGTGTGAAGGTCGTCCAGGGTGGTGGCGACGTAGTCCGACTCCAACGATCCGGTGATCTTGACCTGATCGTTTTCCACCGGTTCTTTCTTCAGCCCTGCCTGACCGGCGTAGAACCTTTCGACATCCTGGGGCCTCTCGATCTTGCAGGAGACCTTCCGGATGCCGTCGAGCGCTGCCTCCGAGCCGAAAGCCCCGGTTTTCAGCGCCATCTGCCCGAAGTGGAACGGCGAGGACTGGACGTAGCTGGCGGCTGCCAAGGTCTGGCTCTCGTCGCAGTCCTTCGCGTCGATCTCGAAGCTGCCGGTGAGCATCTCTCCGACACCACAGGCGAATTCGCCCGAGACCACCTTGCAGCCCACGAAGCTCTTGTCTGTCACCACACCCGTGGTCAGCGGAACACCCTTTTGGATCGTGAGGCTCTTGCCCGCGACGGACGCCAACGTATGCGTCTGCAGGTAGGCGGTGGTCGCGCCCTGCTGGACCGGGGTGACGGTGGTCCCCATCAGCGCCTGGAACAAGAGCCCCAGCCCCTTATTGGCGATCTCCATCTCGATCGTCCCCTGGGCTTCCTTGCGGGTGACGACCCGCCGGGCCGACAGCGGCAGCAGACGGCCGGCTGCGATGCCGGCACTTTGCGCCGTGGTCTTTTTCAGGACCAGGGATTCCTTGGTGAACTCCGGAAACTTCGTCGGTGCGACATAAGTTCCGTACGTGGTCTCGGCCGCCATCCCGATCTGTGCGCCGAGTCCGGATCCGATCGCCATGGATCAGCTCTCCTTCTGCGACGCCTTGGCCGCGGTCTTCTTCGCCGGGGTCTTCGCCGCGGCAGGCTGGGCAGGCGGCAGCTCTCCGACTTGCTGCTCAGGTGCAGGCTCAGCGGCCGGTGGCTCGGCGGGCGGTTCGGCGCCCGGCGGGGTGAAGTCGACCGGCGGCTCGATCTCCTCCCAGTTGGCGGTCTGGCAGGCGTAGCCCCAATAACGCTCGTCGGGAACGTCGACGACCTCGTCCGGCTGCACCTCCCGACCGCCGAGCTCCGGCACGGTCACCGGCTCCGGGCCGATGAAGCGCACACGCGCCATGTCTCCTCCTCAGATCCGGGCGTGACAGGTCACCGTGAAGGTCAGGGCAGCCCGTACACCCTGCTCGGCGAAGTACTGGCGCAGCACGCCAGCGGTGAGATGCGCCCACAGCACGGCACCGTTGAGAGTCGGCGCCTCGGGGTTGGTGTTCGTGGCGCGCAGGCGCTGCTCGAGCTCGCCGAGCAGCTCGAAGACCCGGGCCCGTACGAACGTGAAGTCGGTGTCGCCGGACCAAACGTCGACGACTCCGGAGATGGCGAAGTCCTCGTCGCGGGTGCGGGCGCCGGCCGCGTTGAAGGTCTGCGTCAGTTCGGCGGCCTGGTCGTTGTCGGGCACCCAGCCGATGGCGATGATGTCCTGCGTGTTGACGTCCTCGGTGGGCGGTCCGTCGATGACGTCCACCTTGTCGATCGGCGGATCCCGCAGGATGGCCAGCAGCTGGGTGATGGCGGCGGGTACGGCTGAGGTGGCCATCAGGCGATTCCTGGTCCGTCGTCGCTGGGGTTGAGCATCTGCCGGGCCCGGTTGGGGATCGCGTATCCCAAGCCCGGGATAGGTTCGGTGACGTCGAAGTCGTCCATGCCGCGCTGCGGGCGTCCGGGCCCGGAGACGGTGCGCCACAGGTGCTGCAGGATCAGCTGGGCGCCGGCGAGGATGTTCGCCGGGACGATCAGCCGGCCCGCGCGGTAGACCGCCTGTAGCGGCCCGACCATCTGCCCGCCGTCCGTCCGGGTCACCGCCCCCGTGACCGGGTCCAGGTGCAGGTCGGCGGTGTCGTAGTCGTAGCCGCCGGCGCGCAGTGAGGTTACGGACACGAGGGAGATCGCCGGGGTCTTGCGTAGGGCGAGCGCCTTGACCAGGCCGACCTGGTGGTCCTCGGTCACCGTGCGCACCACGACCGGTCCGACGAAGTACTCCACCGCGGACGTGGTGGCCTCGAGCCAGAACCGCACGAGTGGATCGTCGGCGGTGTCCTGCTTCTTCAGCAGGCTCTTGGCGTCCTGCAGGGACAGCACCGTGGGCGAGGCTTCCTCGCGGACGTCGAAGCTGTCCGTGTAGGCGTGCGCCGGGCCCGTGAAGAGCCAGCGCACCGTGTGCCGCCCGGCGGCCGCCGTGACGTAGTCGGCCTGGTACACGCCCACTGTCTGCGTTTCGGTCGGCGTGGGGGTGGCGGTCGTGCCGTCGGGCAGCGTCACGGTCACGGTGGCTGTGCCCGCGGTGACGAGGGCGCCGCCCGGGTCTCGGCAGTCGGCGGTTAGGCGCGCGGTCGCGCCGAGGTCGTACGGCACCTCTCGCCTCCTTTACCAGTCGCGGGTCTCGGGCGCTGCCTCGCCGCCCCCGCCGCGGGAGAAGTCGGCCGCCTTCTCCGCGCCCAGCTGGCCGCCGCCCTCGGCGGCGTCCCGGGACCGGGACGCCTCGAGGATCTGCTCGCGGTTCTTGGAGATGCCGGTCCGGTTCTCGCCCTGCGCCTCGACCTCGAACACGCGCAGCGCCTCCTGTTCTCCGACCGTGCTGAGGTAGGCGAGCACTTCCTTGTTGGTGTGCTCCTGGGGGTCGAACAGCTTCGGCACGTCTGCCTCCTGCTCGGGATCCTCGTTCTCGAGGTCCGCCGGATCCGCCGGGCCGGTGCCGTCCTCGGCGGCCGCGGCGGGGACGGGCAGGCGTACGGTCACCGACCAGCGCACCCACTGCCGGCCGTCGTCCTCGGTGCCGTCCGGCGGGTCGGTGTCCTCGATGGTGGCGGCGAGGATCTCGAGCGCCTGGCCGTCCTCGTCGACCACCAGCGGCTGGACATACGCCAGCGGCCCGTCAGCGGGCAACTGGTCATGCTCGTTGGCGAGTTCGGCGCGGTGCCCGTCCGCCCACGCCGCGGCCTCGACGTCGCTCACCTCGATGACGTCGCCGGGGGCCCACGAGAAGTCGGCCCCGGCGATCGCCTCGAGCACCCTGATACGCGGCATCAGGGGTGCACCACCGGCGCAACGCGTGGGTTGGCCAGCAGCACCGACGCCCCGTACGTGCCGCCGGACGACGTGCCCGAGGCGGTCACGGCCGCGCGGACGTAGCGCTTGGTGCCTTTGTAGCCGACGACGTACATCTTGTTGTCGTCCGCGGCGCCGATGGACGGCTCGGCGCCCTGCAGTTCGGAGGACGCCACCGACGTGAAGGTGGCGTTGTCGTCGGACTCCTGGATGTCGATGGCGTGGGTGCCGTCGGTGATCGTGCCGGTGTGCACGATGAACAGGGCGTCCTGGAAGCCGGCCCCGTTGAGGTACCGGTCCACGCCCGTGCCGTTCGCCGAGGCAGTGCGGGTGGCGATCGCCAGGGTCTCCCGCACGGTGACGTTGCTGTACGCGTCCCTCACGACGCGCTCCTTCCTGTGAAAGCCGACGGGCCCAGGAGAGAAGTCCTGGGCCCGGGAGCGGAGTTGGTCAGGTCGCGGAGTGCTGGTACAGGCGGATCGCGGCCGAGTCCTGGATCATGCCGTCCAGGCGGGAGAACCCGAGGAACGCGACCTGCAGGAACTCGGCGTACCGCTCGACGAGGCGCAGCGTCTGCACGGACTGGACCTGGCGGATCACGTAGCCGGCCTTGAAGTCGCCGAACGCGATGGTCTTCGCGTTCGCGCCCGGGGTGGGCATCGAGTTGTCGAGGGTGTACTCGAAGCCGTTGATGGTGGCCGGGAAGCCCGGGGCGGGGATCGGCACCCACAGCGGACGCTGCTGACCGTCCTTTAGCTTACGGATCACCTTCAGCGTGGAGTCGTGCATCAGGTACCGGCCGTTGGGCCGGTAGGCGCTGTCGACGCTGTGCTCAAGGTCGATCAGGTCGTCGTAGATGACGCTCGTGGTCTGCCCGTTGGCGCCAGTCTTGCCGACCACGGCTCCGGTGGTCAGGCCCTCGGGCTGGTCCACGCCGGTGCCCGTCGTCCAGGCGCGCGCGGCGCGGCGGCCGATGCGCTCGCCGAGCTTGCGCGGTACCCACTGCTCGAGGTTGAACGCGCTGTCCTGCAGCAGGCTCGTGGACAGCTTGACCTGCTTGGACGAGAAGATGTACGCCTTCAGCGTCCGGCCGCCCAGGTTCAGGTCCTGCTCGCCGGCGGGCTGGTTCTCGCCGAGGATCTCGCCCTCGTTGCCGGTGTCGTCGTTGGTGGGCCACTTCAGGTCCGCGCCCGTCGACGTCGGGATGACGTCGGCCAGACCGAGCAGGCCACCGAAGGCCTTCATCGTCTCGGTCATGATGTTGCGGAACTCGTCCGGCACGGTGAAGCCGCCGGCGGTGTCGATGCCCGCGCCCATCGCGCGGAGGTCGACCTCGTTGTCCATCATCAGGTTGCGCTGGTCTGGCGTGAGCCGGTCCATGCCGCCGCGCAGATACCGGCCGAAGGCCCCGCTGTAGCGGCGGGACTGCTCCTCGGCGTCGGTGCCGCGGTTGTCGTTGCCGGGTTCGCCGGTGGTGGACACGATCTGGCTGCGGTCGATGGTCTGCAGCTGGGCCATGCGGTTGAGGCGGTCGATGTCGCCGGAGACGACGGTGAGCCGCTCCTCCGCCTGGTCCCAGTTCTGCCGCTCCTCGGCGGTCAGGTCCCGGTTCTCGGTCTCGGCTGCGGCCTGGATGTCCTGCATCCGCTGCCACAGCGTGTTCTGCTCGTCGATGAGTCGCCTGAGCTGCACGCTCATGCTCGGTTCCCTTCAGGCATGGCGAAGGCCCCACACCAGGGGTGTGGGGCCTTCGGGTGAGTACTGGTTACGAGCGGGACGTGGGCAGCCCGTAGCGGGCGGCCAAGCCCCTCATGCGGAGTGCGCGCGCGTCGAGGTCGCTCCGAGTGGTCGCTGCCGGCTCGGTGGCGGCCGGGGCCGCGGCGGGCTCCGGTGTGCTGGTCTCGCGAGTGGACTCACCCGGCTCGCTGCCAACTGCCGTCAATTCCTGGGTGCTTGCCCCCGCGTCGTCCCGACCGGCCGGGGCGGAGTCGCCGGCGGGCGCGTCGCCGACGAGCTGCAGGAGGTCGCGCAGCTCCGGCCGGAACCGGGCCCGCTGCTCGATCGCTGCCCGGTCGCCGCGCTGGACGAGCGCGGAGGCGACGCTGGCGAGTTCGGCCTCGGTGTCCTCGTACGCGGGGAAGGTCACCGCGGACACCTCGATCAGCCGGACCTCGAGGATCCGGCGTACCTCAACCTCGGCGGTCTGTCCGTCGGAGGTCTCCACCGTCTCGGTCGTCCAGTCGTCCTTGACGACGTAGAAGCCGAAGCTCATGCCGGTGATGTTGCCGTTGCGGACGTTGGCCTTGAGGTCGTTGACGTACGACAGAGCGGTGTCGAGGGCCGAGTCGACTGGCAGCCCCACCTCGTCCTCGGCGAGGGTCAGCGTGCCGGCCGTGACCCGTGACACCACGTAGTAGGAGTCGTGGTCGACGAGGAAGCGGGCGTCGCCCTCCTGCAGGGTCTTGGTGAACGCGCCCGGCGCGATCTCCTCGTAGAACCCCCACCGGAGGGGATTCCCGATCGCGGTACGGGAGTTGAACTTCGCGGCGTACCCGCGGAATCGCTCATCCGCGGTGTCGCCCTCGGTGGCTCGGATCACCACGTCCGCCGTCGAGAGAGGCAGGCGGCGGCGCTCCTCGGTCGTCGTCGTCAGGGTCCTCATTGCAGGCCTTCCTCGATGTCGTCCGGGGTCTGCAGCAGCCGCTGCGCCTCCGCCATCAGCGCGGCCGCCCGCGCTCTGTTTGAGCTCGCCCCTGCCGGCTGGCTGCCGTCGGGGGCGAGCGGGTTGACGCCCAGCGGGGCCATATACAGCGGCTGCAGCCGCAGGTCGCCCTCGGGCCCGTCGATCGGCGGCTTGTCCTCGAGGTCGAGGATGTCGTTCGCCGAGTACGCGCCCACGTCCCGCATCGCGCGGTAGAACGTCGATCGGGCCGCCGAGTCGCCGCGCAGCAGGCCGCCCATCTGGTACTTCGCGTACTGCGACGGCGGCAGCAGTTCCTTCGTCACCCGCTGCTCGGTCGGCGTCAGCCATGTCGGATGGAGGTCGAACGTCACCCAGCCCTGTGCCTGCTGCTCCAGCCCGGTGCCCCACGACGTGGACTTTTGGGTCTCCATGAGCAGGAAGAGCGGCACACCGAAGATCCTGGCGATCTCGGCGTTCTCGAACTCCCTCGACTCGAGGAACTGGGCGTCGGTGTTGGGCATCGTGACGGGCTTGAAGGAGGCGCCGCTGTCCAGGACGGCGACCTCATGGCTGTTGTGGACGCCGGCCATCTTGGCCTTCCAGCGCTGCTTGAGCCGCTCGGCCTGGTCCTGGTCCAGGCGCTGCTCGGTCTGCAGCACGCCGCCGAGCATGTTGCCGTTGCCGAACAGGCGGGCCGCGCTCTTCTCCGCGGCCTGCGCCAGCCCGATGCCCTGCGCGGCCATCCGCACGGGGGAGCAGCCGGTCAGGCCGTCATAGCCCAGGCCGGGGATGTGGAGGACCTCGTACGGGGTTAGCCGGTGCACAGTGCCCCAGTCGTCCGTGGCCCAGAAGATCTTGCCGGAGGGATTGCCCTCGTACGGCCTCTCGCGGTCGACCTGCACGCGGTCCGAGGAGATCGGCCAGAGTTCCCGGATCTGCTTGGCCCCGTCGCGGATCTTCTGCAGGTACCCGTTGCCCCACAGTGCCCGGTACGTATACGCGTACCGCCACAGCTCCACCGGGGTCAGGTCCGGGTGGGGATTCTCCAGCAACGTCGACGACTGCTTCTGCTTCGTGCCGACCTTGTACACCGGCATGGGCAGAGCCGAGGACACACCGGCGATCACGTTCACGGCGCGCCACACCGCTGGAGTCCGCAGCGCCGTCGTTTCCGACACCGGGATGCCGGCGTCCGACCACATCCCGCCGAGGAACTCCGTCAGCGCGGCGGAGGTGAGCGGCTGAGCCGGGCTCTCCAGCCCTCGCTGTGTTCGCCCGTCGAACAACCCGAAGAGCCCGCTCACTGCCGCTCACCCCCCGCCGCTTCCCTGCCCTGCCGCCCCTCAACGGCAGGCCTGTTGGCCGACGTACGCTCGCACGCCAGCACCCCCAGCACGCCACCGACCACCAAGGCCCCAGGAACGCTCCACAGGGCCAGGCCAGCGACCGCCACCAGGACGAACACCACCTCGAGCACCAGCAGCCCGCGGCCGCCCGTACGAGCCGACAACTCCGCCGGCTCCTTCTTCACCACAGGTTCGGCGCCCCTTCCGGCTCGACGTCGTGGTACTGCTCCCAGCCCCACAGCGCGTACGTCCCGGCCACCAGCGGGGACACATCCACGCCGTCGTTGCGCCGCGACCACAGCCACGCGTCACCCACGTCCCGCTTCGTCGCGCCGCTCAGCGCGGTCGCCATCGGCGCCTGGTCCAGGTGCTGCAGGCTGCTGTTCTGCGTTCGGTCGTAGAACTGGCCGCAGGCCTGCGTGAGTTCGCGAACCTTCGGCGCGACGACCAGGTGGTCACGGCCGCGTTCGGTGAGCTTCTTCCGCAGCAGCGGGGCCAGGGATCCGGCCGGACCGCCCTCGTCGATCACCCACGCGCACGGTGACCACTTCGCGTCCAGGTCGGCGGCGCGCTCGACGACCCAGTCCGTACCGGGCCGGTGGTCCACCACCTCGATGTGCCGCCCCTCGTCCTCGGTCCCGCCGGCCACGCTGATGGCCGACCAGGTCCGCTCCGGGGTCGTGTCGATGGAGAACCCAACGGGGTCTGTAAGGCGTGACTGGCGCACCCGCAGGGCCCGCCACGTGGCCTCCTCGATGACCTGCCAGGACTCCTCGGCCTGCGCCGGGTAGTCACCGATCCCGAGCCGCTCGCGGTTGAAGAGATCCGGCCGCATCGTCGCCAGCTCACGCCGCACCGCCTGCACCCGGATCCGGATCCCGAGCGCGGGGTTCACCCGCTGCCACGTCCGTACGTCCGCCCGGTCGTCGTGCTCGGCACACACAATCCGCCCGTCCTCGTCCCGCGGGCACTCCCGCGTGTGCAGTACGGCCGACCACTCCAGGTACGTCAACGACTCATCCGGCAGCGGCGAGTTCGCCAACGCCCGGGCCCGCAGCAGCGCCAGCTGCTCGCTCTCCTGGCCGATGCCCGCCGAGCAGGTGTAGACGAGCTGCGGATTGCGGCGCGCCGACATGATCGGCAGCAGCGCGCCAATCGGCGCCGCCCGCAGCGACATCGCCTCATCCATCACGACCAGATCCCCGGAAAAACCACGCCCCGAGCCGCCCGTACGCGCCAGGAACAGGATCCGCGCGCCGTTGTGGAACTCGAAGCCCTCCTCGCCGTGCGCACGGATGACGCGCTTCACGCGGCGGCTGAGGGCGTACGAGCCCTCGATCAACTGGTCCAGCCGGCGGAAGGACTCCCGCGCCGTCTTGAACTCGTGCGCCGTGTGGATGACCAGCTTGTCGCCGAACAGCATGACGCCGGCGATCTGCCGCGCCTCGAGGTAACCGCCCTTGCCGTTCTGCCGGGTGACGTTCTGGACGACCTCGAAGGAGGTCCACCGGCCCTCGTCGTCCTCCGCCAGGGAGTGGTGCAGACCGAGCTGCTGCCACGGATCCAGGTGCAGCCCCGCATCCGCCGCCAGCTCAATGGCCTCCTGACCCGCGGGAGAGCGGAAGGACAGCGCCTCCTGGTCCTCGACGCCGCTCCAACGCCCGGTCTCGATGCGCTTGTAGTGCGGGGTGGAGATGATCCGCGGGCTCTGGCAGCCGATCGGGTCGGGGCCGCTACGCGCTGTGGCGGGGGCGGCGAGAAGCGAGCTCATCGACGATGTCCCCCCTGTTCTTCGGAGGCGCCAGCGCTCGCACTGTGTGCATGGCCTGGCGGAGCTCGCGGGCGGCTGCCGCGACCTCCTTGGAATCCACCGACGAGTCCATGATCTTGGCGAGGCGCATGGAGGCGGCGGCCGAAGCGTTCTTCTCGGGGGATACGCCGAGGTCATCGAGCTCGGTCTTGGTCGCTTTCGCGACGGCGCCGGCGCGGACGCGTTTGGCTCCGGGCTCGCTCATGATCGCCTCCGATCTGACGAGCCGTCGCAGACGGTGACGGCTGGCGATCATCACGGAGCGTGACGGGCGCCGGGGCGGTGATCATGGTCCGCTAAATCGCTGAAGCGCGGGCCGGCGAAATAAGAATCCGCTCGGGGAGAGAACCGGGCGACAAGGGCGTTTGGGTCGCCCGCCCTTCCGCCCAACTTTTAATCCACTCCCTCCCGTCGACCGCACGAGCGATCACGAACGACCCGCGCGACGGCACTCGAACACGGCGTCGCGTAGCACTCCGTGACGGGAAGTAGGGCGGTCGCGGCGGGTCACCAGTCGCGGGACGACTGCGCGGTAGCCGGCCGCGAGGCACCGCCTCGGTAGTGCCGGTACCAGCGGGTGACGACGCGTTCCATCGCGCTTGATCGCATTGCTCGCACCCGCTCGCGTACCACTTGCTCGCCTGGATCGACAGTGATGATCTCGGCGCCGAGCCGCTGGTATCGGGTAAGCCAGGTGTCGCTGGGCATGGTGTGGATCAGGTACACGTCGGTGTCGTTCAGGTGCTTCACGGCCTCGTCGATGGCTGCGTAGCGAGCGCGGAGCGCGATGCGGCTGGCGATCGGGTCGTGGTTCCACTGTGGAGCGCCGGGGCCGGTGAGGGCGCGGGTGATGCGGTCCAGGTCGATGACGATGTCGCGTGGCTTGGCGTGGGCCTCGATCCAACTGGACTTGCCCGCGGCCGGCGGACCGGTGACTACGTACAGCACGCGTCACCTCCTGGCCCTACGGCTGCCAGTACTCGCGGTAGCCGATTGCATCGGGCCAGACCGACGCGGTGGCTCGAAGCAGGCTGCAGCCGTCTGGGTCGGTCGCACATTCGGGGCAGCCGGTCTCGTCATGCCAGCGGAGCACTGCTCGAGTTGCTGCGACCTGGCGTAGGTCACGCGCCGTGGCCGCGGCGCGTTCGTCCTGCGCCAGGTTCTGCTTGATGAACGACAGGATGCCCGTCACGTCCGCCATGGCCACGCATCCGCGTCCAGGTGGACGGGCATCGGCAACTCTGCGGTGAACGGCACCTGGTGCCCGTCGATGTGCTCGCGGACTGGTGCGAGGTCGATAGCCAGGGCTACTTCGGTCTTGCTGAGATGACAAGCGCGCACCGGGAACTCGATGGGCTCTTCACACTCTGGGCATTGCACGGTCGACGTGGTCTCGCCAGAGGCCATGGTCACCACCTTCGTACGGTGAGCGGCGCCCCGTTGCCTAGGACGGGGCGCCGTTGCGGGCCTCACGGTCGCCGCATCCCGCCGTTGCCCAGGTGTGCACCACGGTGCGACGGGAGGGACCTGGGCCGGTGTCGGGACATCTGGAGTGCTTGATCAGTTACCGAAGGGCGCTGGGCCATTGCCCTGGATCTCTACCACTGTGTCGCCCGCCGAATAGCGGGTCGAGATGAAGGGCCCTTCGCGGTCTTGATCAGTTCGTACGGTTGCGGCGTCCGCATCCCAGATCAGCTAGGCTGCTTCCTCGGTCTGGGCCTCAAGGGTGCCATGCCATTCCGTCAAGCCGCCGCTGATGGTGGCGATGAGCCGGGCCGTGACTTCGTGCTGAGCGCCGTCCACGGTGACCGTGGCAGGTCCGTCGTAGTTCGTCATGGAGGCATCGTGGCTCATGAGCGACACGAGCGGGCGCAATGACGTGTGCACGGCGCCGCTGTTGTCCAGGTGGACGGTGACGTGCTCGGCACGGAGCCGAGCCGTCATCTCCCTGATTCTGCGGCTCATCAGCTCCTTCGTCTTGCGCTCCAGCCATCGGGTGTGAGCACGGCTCAGCATACGTTCGTAGGGGGTCTGTGTGCCCGTCATGTCGTCTCCACCTCCGTCGGGGTCAGCGTGCGGTCTTGACGTAGGCGAACGGGGCTGCGACTCCGGCGTTGTGGTGGTCTGAAGCACGGAGTGCGGCCGTGAGGCGTTGGCGTGGGGTGAGGTCGAGGTCCGCGGTGGCGTGGAGAGCGCCGAGGGCGAGCTCGTCTCCGCAGCCGACGGCTGCGTACTGGTCGTCTGGTTCGCCCACCTGATAGTCGCTGTCTACCGCGAAGAGGCGGCCGTGGACGCCCACGAGGAAGGTGCCGGCCTGCTCCTGGTCGCTGTCCTTGCGGGCCCACCCGCCGTCCTTGAGACACGTCCGGACGGCGTTGATGAAGGACGTGGCCATGAACCGGTTGAGGTCGCCCTCGGGGTGCGGGGGTTCGAACGCGTGGTGCAGCAGCTGGCCCATGCGGAAGGAGGTTGTGAACCCGAAGGCGTACGGGCCGTTGGTGAAGACCTTGGGGTCCCGGCGGATGGTCAGCCGGTAGCCACTCACGCCGGCTGAATCAGCGGCGAGGTGGACGCGCTTGCGGTGGACGAGGCCGACGATGACCGTCAAGTCACCACCTCCGTGGGTGGGGTGCGGGACGTCCGACGCACGTGGGGTTGTGCCAGCCGAAGAGGCGACAGGCGAGGCGCCGGGGCGCCGTGTACGCGAAGTCGCGGGGCTCGTGGAGGGCGTAGCCGATCCATCGGGCGAGGCCGGCGCGTGCCTGCCACGCTGAGTTATGCGGGGTGAGGACGCGGAGCTTGCCGCGTGCGTGGGCGGCCTTGAAGCGTCGCGCGAGCTCGGCGTAGTCGTCCTCGTACGTCACGGCCGCCACTCCTCTCGGTAGCCGTCACGGTCTGCGTACGGCAGGGCGAGCAGCCGCAGGGTCCGGCAGGGGAAGCGCTGGGGGTTGCTGCCACCGTGGGTTGGGTAGCCCCACTGGCCGTCCACGCAGGTGCCGCATGATCCGTCGTTGACGTCCTGGTGCTCGTCGACCAGCTGTCGGTTGGCGTCGATCTCACCCAGTACGCGCTGCTGCGTCCAGCCGTGCTCCGCGCTCGCCCAGTTCCGCAGCTTCGCCATGTCGTCCCAGCCTTCAGCCGGGTGGCGATACCAGGTGACCACCATGTTGCCGCCCGGGCGCACATGGAGGCACACAGAACCGTCATCGTCCACGGCGGGTGATGGGAAGATGCCGCGGCGTGCCTCGGCGTCCTGCTTGTCGCTGTCGAGCTGGCTGTGTAGCCACTGGACGAGGTCGTATGTCATGGGTTCACCATCTGCGGGAGGAGCGTACGGGCTGCCGTGCGCCATCGTTGCGGTTGCCGCGGGCGCTGTTGCAACGCCGGTGCGCTGAGCGGGCGTTGGCGGGGTCGAGGAGGTCTCCGCCCTTGGACAGTGGCAGGGCGTGGTCGAGGGTGAAGGCGTCCCTGTGGCGCTGGGCTGTGCGGCCGGTGAGGTCGTAGCGGATGGGGCCGCCGCACCACCAACAGGGCAGGAGTAGGGCGCGTTGCTGCGCGCAGAGACGGCGGTAGGGACGACCGTTGCGGGGGTTGGCGGCCATGGGGCCCACCTCCTCGGCCTGCGTGTGTCAGGCGCCGTCGATGCCGGACGGGTTGGTCGAAGGCGCGGGGCCGCTGGGGGCCGGGCTGGGCTGTGCCGTGCTCGGGCTCGGTGCGGGGCTCGTGGGCGGTGCGGTGGAGGGAGCCGGGCTGGTCGGCGGGCGGGTGGTGGTCGGGCCGGGCGCGGGGCAGTCGTTGCTGCTGCAGGCGACGAGCGCGGCGCCCAGGGCGGCGGTGACGAGCGCGGTACGGAAGCGCATGGTGCTCCTTCGGGGTCAGCAGGCGCGCGGGGCGGCGGTGGGACGGGTTAGGTCCTGCTGGTGCCGCCCTTGCGGTGGGCGTCGAGCAGGTGGCGTTCGAAGGCCTCCGCGGCGGCCTTGGGGTCCACGGCGACGTTGACGTCGTACGTGACGGGTTGTCCGTCGGCGATCGCAGGAGCGGCGAGCGCAGTGGCGACGTGAGCCCAGGTGTCGGCCATGACGCGGGATCGCTCGGCGAGGGCGTGGGGGCCGGCCTGCATTGCGCTGCCGATGCCGGTGCGGTCGGAGTCGGTGCGGAGGCCTCGGCCTGGTCGAAGTGGTCCTGTGCTTCCTGGGCGTGGTGGAAGGCCCAGTGCTGGGCGGTGCTGAGGGCGGTGGCCCGGTCGAAGTTGACGGGCGGGCGTCAGCCATGCGGGCTCCTGGTGGCGGGAGGGGGCGCCCGCCGCGCAGCTGCCGGCGCTCCCAACCCCCCGGAAGTGAGTGCCGTGTGAGCGGCCCGTGCGGCGGGCGCCGGGCACGACGAAGGCCCCGGATCTCGCCGATTCCGGGGCCTTCGTGGTGCGTTCTGGGTGTCCGATTTTGGACATGGTTGTGCGAGAAGATCGTGGCGCATGGATCGTTGCACGTCAAGCGGAGTTTACCGTGTGGCGCGTTGACCTGGCCGGGTGGGCTTGGCAGTGACCTTGGCGGCGGTGACGGCGTCGACGAGGTACAGGGGGTGTCGGGAACTGCCGGCCGCGCGTTGAAGGAGGCCTCGGCGTACCCAGTCGCGAATGGTGGCGGGCTCTACGCCGCAGGCCTTGGCCGCGAGTTGGGTGGTGAGGTAGCCGGGCGGTATGGACGCGTAGCGCATGCGTCCCATGGTGCAGCAGGGGCGCCCGTTGCAGCGTGTAGCGGCCTCGGGCGCCGTGGGCGCGTCTACTGCTGTCCGGCCTCGTTGGCGAGCTGGGCTGCCAGCGCGTTGAAGGCAGTGACGTACTGGTCGGCCATACGGAGCGTGCCGCTTTCCGGGGTGACGTTGTACGGCCCAGCACACGCCTGCCCTTGCGGGTTCCGGTCGCGATGCGGTGATCTCGCAGCAGTTGGGCCAGGTGCTCGGCTGTGGACCGCTTCACATCGAGCACGGCGGTGTATGTGACACTAATCGACACGTGAGGCCCCTCGGTCGGATCTTTCCTTCGCAAGATCGTTCCTACCAGGGGCCTTACGCCTGTCCGGACTTGGGGACCACACGGGGCACAGCACCACCGACGCGATCACAGCGAGCGACGGGCACTTACCGGAAAAGGCTCACCGGCCAAGATCAAAGGTAGAGCCGACCGTCGTCGTCGAGCCGCGTCGTGCTCGACGACGATCGCCGACCCGGTGGCGTATGGCTGCTCGCTCCGCCGGGGCGTCGGCACGGCCGTTGTGGCGGAGCGGCCGGTCCCCCGGGCCGCCCCGCTTATCTGATCACCTCTGGGACACCACGTTCATGAAGGCGTGCATGGCTGCTCCGTGGCCTGGTGGAGGCTGCCAGAAAGGGAGGCCCGGAAGCAATAGTCCTGATTATTGTTCTCCGACCACTCTTTTGAATTCCCAGGGCGGGCTATGTCGCTAGCGTCAATGTACAACGTCGTTGTACCACTGGGGACCCAATACGTCGATTTCATATGGGTCCCCACCCGGTCGCAGTCACCGCCAACTATATAACCTGATGAATTGAACGCCTTGACGCACCAGCGGTAGATGTTCGGCGACTTATTGCTGAACAAGACGAAATTACAGTCGTTCTGCTTCCAGTCGCACGGAGGGCTTGCCGACGCACTGCCAGGAATCACCACAACAGCTGAGGCGGCCAAAATGCCGACCGTTGAGACCTTGGCCAACCACTGCTTTACTTTACGCATCACAATCCCTTTCAGGATAAGCAAGAAACCGGGAGAATAGCAATGATTCCCGGGCACAACCCAGCCTAGGTAGGGTCAGAGATCACGTGTGAGGCAACTCACCAGCTCGATCGTTCATGAGGTGAGAGGGCGCCCACCGGTGCACCGAGAGTTGCACCTCTGACTTCCCCGCGGCGGGGGAGCGGCGGGGGTTGCACCAGGTCGCACAGTGAGCCTTTTCCGGTAAGTGCCCGTCGCTCGCTGTGATCGCGTCGGTGGTGCTGTGCCCCGTGTGGTCCCCAAGTCCGGACAGGCGTAAGGCCCCTGGTAGGAACGATCTTGCGAAGGAAAGATCCGACCGAGGGGCCTCACGTGTCGATTAGTGTCACATACACCGCCGTGCTCGATGTGAAGCGGTCCACAGCCGAGCACCTGGCCCAACTGCTGCGAGATCACCGCATCGCGACCGGAACCCGCAAGGGCAGGCGTGTGCTGGGCTGCTTCCGTCAGGCGGTGTTCATTTTGCGCTGGTTTCTCGACGGCACTCGTCTGTCCCAACTCGCCTGCGACAACGGCCTGTCGGCCTCCACCGCATACCGCTACCTTCACGAAGGGCACCATGAGCTGGTGCCCGCCGTTGCCAATGTGCTGTTGCCGGAGTGCGTGTCCAGTGTCGTCGGGAACGTGACCCTGCCGCCGCCTGTCGTGGAGATCCATCTGTCGACGTCCCGCCTGGGTGAGCAGGACAAGGCGATCGAGGCAGTAATCGACGTGACGCCAATCGGGGCTCGGGAGGACGCTCGTCCGTTCTACAGCACCGGTGAAGTCCTCGATGGGGAACTCGTAGAAGGAGACGACTGGGGGCCGGCGATCCTGGATGCCTTCGTCGTCATGGCCATGGACTGGGGGTATCCGTCCCCTCTCTTCTTGACCCAGGGGCGGGTGCTGTCGATGCCAGATCGGCCGCAGTGATGCGTGGTCATCCTTCGCGTGCGCGTCGGTAGCCGCGGCGCCCCTCGAGGGCCTTGGCGGCTGTGGCGCCGTACCAGCGGTTGGTACCGCCGTCGGTGGCGTCAGGCTCGGGCCAGCGGCGGCGGGTGAGGTCGGCCCGGATGGTGCCGGCGGTGATGCCGATTCCGGCGGCCTCGAGTTCGGGTGCGGTGTAGAGGCGGCGGGGCTCGAGGGTCACGGCCTGGCGGTCGATTTGCTCTCGGATGAACGCGTCGACGGCGTCCGGGTCGTACTGGACCCAGCGGCCGCGCCTCTCGGGCAGGGGTGCGGGCCAGTCGGGGTGGCGCCGCCAGGTGGTCTTGACGGTGGTGAGCGGGCGTCCGATACGGGCCGCGATCTCCTCAATGGTCTCGGGCGGCCTGCGGGGCGCTGTGGGCTGCTCGCGGCGGTCTACCATCGGTGTTCTGTCCTTCCTGTGGGAGGGATGGATCCAACCGGCAGAGGTTTCGCGACGGCACGGTGTGCCGAGGGCTTCGGTCCGGCCTCTGCCGGTTCTCTCGTCTTCAGTGGGTGCCGCCCCCGGCTGGCTGCCGGGGGCGGTGTTGGATCAGTCAGCCTCGTTGATCACCAGCCAGAGGGCGAGTGCCTTGAGCGATTCCTGAGCGATGATCAGGTTCGCGCTGGCTCCCTCGGCTCGTGTGTCCATGTACCTCGTGGCGCAGAGCGCGTAGAGGTCGATGGCGGCCAGGAGGTGGATGCAGCCGGTGTAGAGCTGGATCCCCTGGAGCTCGCCCATGGGCTGCTCGCCTGCGAGGTCGGCCACCCGCTGGATTGCGGGGTAGGCCTCCTGCACCGGGATGTGCTGGTCGGTCGGGAGGCCGATCGGCACGGGCAGGGCCCTGCAGACGTCAACGAGGATGGTGTAGACCGTCGAGATCGCGAGGGCTACTTCCCTCAGGACCTCGTCGTTGTGGTCAGCCATGGTGACTGTCCTTCCACTGTTGAGTTGAGATGGATCCGAGGCTTCGGGGTTCGCGGCCCCTCACCTCTTGAGCAGTACTTTACAACACTTGAGTAGTGGATTGCAACACCCTTGGGTGAAGAAAACGGCCCCAGCCCGCGAAGGGCCGGGGCCATACGGTCCGGTCAGGCCAGCTGCCAGCCGGACAACCGGCCATCGCCGCCGACGTCAGCCGAGAGCCTCCGGCCCGGAAGGTCCTTCACCTCGAGCCCGACAGCGGCCGCGATCTCCTCCGCCGGGTACCGCTCCGGTTCGGCCCGGTCCTCTGGCGCGGCGTCGGCCACGACCTCGGCCTCGTCGCCGAACAACAGCAGTACCCGTGCGTTCACTCGCTCGCTCATGCGGCGGATCCTCTCAGTCCTCACGCGTCAGCTCGACGGTGTACTCGTCCTGATTCCATCCGGGCGCAGGCTTGCGCGTGGGGAAGTGGCCGCCGCGCGAGGCCTGGTAGGTCGTCTCGTGACCCTGCAGCCGCTCGTCGTCGGGCTCGATGGGCTTTTTGAATCCGAGTGCCATGATGGCGCTCTCCTGTCTCTTCGATGGGGTGGGAGGACCGGGGCGGGCCGCGCTCTTCTTGGCAGTCGGGGCGGCCCGCCCCGGGGTAGATGAGCCGGTAGATGCCGGGTAGATCGCGGTAGACGCGGTGGTAGACGTGCAGGTCAGGCGGCGGTAGACGGTTCGGTAGACGTCTGCTCGGCGTCAGTTGGGGAAGGGGCCTCGAGGTCTCTGCGTCGCACCCCCCAGGTGGGGATCCCGCCCACCTTCACGTTGCGGTCGGCGGGGATGCCCAGCAGGGTCAGACGGGCGCGCATGTCGGTGACCGTGCGGCCCTCCCACTGGCCGTCCTGCTGGAGGCGGGCGAGGACGGTCCGCAGGTGCACCGCGTCGGCGTCCCCCATCACCTCGAGCAGGAGGCGGCGAACGGCCTCGACGGAGGCATCGCGCGAGGCGTCGCCGCCCTGCTCGTCCTGGTCCTCGGGGGCGGTCTTGCCCGCCCGGCAGGCGGCGAGGATCCAGGCGGTGCTCAGCAGCCACAGCAGGTTGGGGACGGCGCGGACCAGGCGCCAGAGCAGGTACCCGGCGAGGCCGAGCAGGGCGAGGCGCGCCCAGCAGCCCAGGGCAACGCGCCAGCCGGTCAGGTCGTCGCGGCGGCCGCGGGCGACCCAAGCCTGCAGGCCTGTCGTGAGGCGGCGCCGGAGGACGGTGGAGCCGGTGGCGAGACGGTCCGCGTGGCGGGCAAGGCAGCTCACAGGATCCCCGCCCCTTCGACGGCGGCGACCACGCTGGATCCGGCCGCGTTGAGAGCACCGGGCAGCCACGCCAAGGCGCCAGCCACACCGGCGGTCAGCAGCAGCACGGAGCCGACGAACGCACCGCCCACCATGCGCCGCTTGTCCTTGCGGCCGGCGCTCTTGTAGGAGAGGGCGACGAGAAACACCACGATCACAGCCACGACCGCGCCCGTGGCGCCGAGACCGACCAACTGGCCGCTGGTCAGGCTGGCGGCCGAGCTCGTGCCGGCGGCGGCAGAGCTGGTGCGTTCGCCGGCGCCGTTGGCGACGGAGCCGGAGTGGGTGTGGGCCCAGCCGAGCATGCCGCCCGGGCAGGCGGCGGCGCAGGCCGCGGCGGCGAAGCCTTTCCCGAACGCGGCGAGCTGCTTCATCTCGCGGCTGCCCGTCCACCAGGGGTGGAGGTTCGCGGTCAGGACGAGTAGGGCGGCGAGCAGGCCGCCGAGGGTGAGGCCGGTCATCGGGTTACTCCGGTGAGGAAGGTGATCGAGTCGAACCAGTCGAGGACCCCAAGGCCACCGATCAGGGCGGTGACGAGGAGGAAGCGGGGTATGAGGCGGCCGCCGGAGTGCCGGTCCAGGCCCCACGCCGCGGTCGCGGCGACGCCAGCGATGACGTACGCGGCGCCGATGCCGGCCTCGGTGCGGGCCTGGTGGACGGTGTGGCCCCAGACCCCGACCGGGCTGCGGCCATAGGCCCAGGGCAGGAGCGCGGCCAGCACGGCGACGAGCAGGCGCCAGGTGATCAGCGCGTCCCACAGCCGCTCCCACAGGCGCGGTGGTTCCTCGGCTGTGGGTTCTGGTGCGACGAGCACGACTTCGTGGATGTGCCGGACCTCGACGGGTGCCGGAGGCGGCGGAGGAACGGTCACCGGCGGGGGCGGTGGGGTACGCCAGGGCGGCGCCTCGTCCGGCCTTGGCGGACGCGCGGGCAGCGGCGCGCCCGCGGGGATGACGCGGGTCGGGGTGATCGGCTGGGGCTGGTTGTCGGGAGTGCTCACAGCGGGGTCCTGGTGGCCGAAGGGGCGTACGTGGAGGCGGCGGAGGAAGGCGCGGGCGCGCAGCTCGTCGCCGCCGGTCGACGGCTGCGCACCCATCACGGGTCCTGCCAAGCTGCGCGCGGCTGCGGCTGCGGGAGGTGGGTCATCGGGTGGGTCCGTTCACATAGGGCGGGAACAGACGGTTGGCTTGGTCGGCGATGCGTCGGCCGTAGCCGCGGTGGGCGGCGGCCAGAGTGCGCAGCCGGTTGCAGGCGTATTCGGCGGGGATGACGTGGATGCCGTCGAGCTCGAGGGGCTCGCCGCGGAGGGCGGGACCGTCCATGACAACGACCGGGATGACGGGCACGCCGAGGGTGGCGGCGACGGTGGCGGCCTCGTGCTGCAGGCCGTCCAGGCGGTCGGTTACATCGCGGCCGCCGTGAAGAAGGCGGCCCGCGCGGACCGCGACCGGCCAGCGTGCCGACCAGCGCTTGGTGTCCAGGACCATCACCACGCCGCGCGGGCTGACGGCCAGGTGGTCGATGTTGGCGTTGCCGCGGGGCAGCGCGCGGTCGTGCAGGACCCGCCACCCGTACAGGGCGAGCGGCGCCAGGCGAGCGGCGGTACGACGCTCTCCTTCCGCGCCGGCCTCGGAGCGGGCGGCCAGTGCCCCGGCCTGGGTGGGGATGCCGAAGGCCTCGGCGATACGGACGGCCGGGGTGCGCAGCTGGCGGGCGCGGGCCGCTGCGGATGCGCCCGCCCTGCCCGGGCGGATGCGGTTGCGGCCGGTGAGGCTGCGCAGCCAGCGCGATCCGCGCCGCGAGTACAGGAACGCGGCGATCGCGAGGAGCGTGATCAGGGCGGTCACTCGTCAGGCCTCTCTGGCAGGCGGCTGCGCATCCGTGACGACACCGGCGAGGGCTTCGCGGATCAGCTGGGCCTTGGGCTGGCCGATGCCCAGCTCGGACTTCAGGACCTGGATGGAGGCCGGGCGGCCGTGGATGCGGCGGTGGTCGGCATGGACGCGCCGGGCCCGATCGAGGAGCTCCTCGGGTACGGCCGTACCCGGCGTACCTGTGGCCCGAGGTACGCGGCGTACCTGCGGCTCGGGTAGGCCGTCGAGTACGGGTACGTCCCCTACCTCCCGGGTACGCGGGTGCTCGGCCGGAGCCGGCCCCTCCTCGCCTGCGATCCAGCGGGCGAATGCTCTGTCGTCTTCGAGGCTGCTGGGCAGGTCGGGTACGCGGGCGTGTACCTCGGTGCGGGTACGCCGGGTACGCAGCATCTCGGCGGGTACGGCACAGGCGTGCTCGGGGCGTACCCGGGCCTCGGTGGTGAGGGCCAGGTGCAGGTCACCCGACTGGTAGGCGTACTCGATGCTGTCGGGTATGGCCTCGTGTGGGCCGCTCTGGGTGGCCGGGTCGACCGGCGGGGAGGCGAACAACTCGAGGCGCGGGGTCTGTGCGGCGGGTACGGCGGCGCGTACCTCAGGTAGGGGTACCTCGGGTACGGCGTGCAGGGCGATGCGTACCTGGGCCTCAGATACGGGGACGCCGTACTGGGTGCACAGCGAGGCGAGTTCGGCGGGTGACGCGTCCGGATGGGCGGCGTGTACTTGCAGTACGGCATCGACCGGGTCCATGCGGCGCAGCTCGGCGCCGGTCACGCCGAGCGGTGTACTCGGGTAGGGCTCAGGTTCGGGTAGGGCGGCCCATGGGGTGGGCAGTTCGACGTTGCGCAGGGATGCCGCGTTGCGGCGGGCGGCGAGCTGCTGCAGGAGCCGGTGACGCTGGCCGGCGTCGGTGGCGGCGCCGGAGCGAGCGACGGAGGCCTTGAGGGCGGCACGCCCCCACGGTCCGAGGTGGGCGCGGGAGGCGAGGCGTACGGCGCGGGCGGTGGCACGGTCGCGGGTGACTTGAGCGGCGCTGCGGCCACGGACGGCGAGGCCGAGGTGGGACAGCAGGCGCTCGCGCAGCTCGTGCCCGATCTGTGCGGGCAGGCCGGTGGATAGGGCCTCGGGCCGGGCGACGCGGATCTCCAGGTCCATGGCGAGGTGCCAGAGCAGGGCGGCCATGACTGGCCCGAAGACGGCGCGAACGAGACCGCCGACCAGGCCGGATTCGGTGAATGCCGGGATGATCTGCACGCCGGCGATGCACCAGACCATGACGCCCTGGACGCCCGGTGTGCCGGCCTGGGTGTCCGTGGCGGTGGCCTGCTTGTTGGCGCGTGCCATGACCGCGCAGACGATCAGGACGACCTCGCCGGCCGCGAACAGCCACAGTCGCTCGCGGGTGGCCATGTGCAGTCGGTGGTCGGCGAAGCGCCAGCTGGTGTCGGCGGAGAAGCCGGTGCAGACGAGCGCGCCGATGCCGGCCGCGAGGACGTTGCCGCTGGTGCGGCGGACGATGTAGGCGACGAGGCCGGTCAGGAGCGCGACGAGGACGCCCGCGGCCGCGACGGTGGGCCAGTGGCCGTCCGTCCACGCGATGGGCTGGTCCAGGAACACGAAGGACTCCAAGAGAGAGAGGCCGCCCCCGCCGGGGGGAGTGCGCGAGGGTGACCGATCTGGTGGGTCAGCTGTCGTCGGATTCGGTGGCGTCGCCGCGGGCGGCGATGCGCGTGAACGCGAGCTGGTCGCGGGCCGCACCCTCGGCGCGCAGCTGCTCGCCGCTCGAGCGGTGGTCGCTGGCGCAGTCCTGCGTGGTGGTGGGCTGGCTCGCGATCTGGTTGGGCTGGCGGGTGCTGATGCGGCGCGTCATCACAGGGCCTCCGCGATCTCGCGCAGCCGTGTGCCGAAGTCGCGGCGGATGACGGATCCCTCGATCTCGGGGACCTGCTCGCGTAAGGCGCGCGTGAGGGCCGGGTCCATGGTGGTGGCCTGGATCAGGGCGTGACGGCCGATGGTGGTGATCGGCTGGTCGGGCCGGTTGGCCTCGAGCCGATCGGCCATCTCGCCGAGCATCCGTCTCACCAGCGTGGTCGTCTGGGAGCGCGGGCGGCCGTAGCGGCCGTTGGGGGCGCTCATCCGAGGGCCTCGGCGGCGGCGCGCAGGCGAAGAGCGGCTTCACCTCGGGTGATGCCGGTCAGGTCCGGGAGCACGCGGGTGGCTCGCTCGAAGCTGTCGTCTCGGACGACCTGGGGAAGCGGCTTGAGGATCGCGTCGACGGCGATGTTCATCGCCATGCCGCCCGCCCGGTTGGTCATGGGCTCGGTGGGGTCCAGCTCGAGCATGCGGGCGGTGACGATGAGGACCTGGGCGCCGTAGGACGGCTGGTCGATCAGTCGGCGGAGGGCTTCGTCCGTGGGGTTGGGCTGGGTAAGGTCCATGGCGGACCTGCTCCTTTGATCGCTGGGAACGGGTCCCCCCTCGCCCCGGAGTGCCAGCTCCACATGGGGCGAGGGGTTTTCCGTTGTGCAGGTCCGAGAGTAGCGAACTTCCTTGTTTTAAAACAAGGAAGTTGGAAGGATGGAGTTATGCCCGACTCCTCGCCGGAGGAAGTCGACGAGACGGGAGGCCCGGACTTGATCTCTTTCGCGGACATGCCCGCCCGCCTCGAGGCTGCAGGCCTGAAGAAGGTCAGCGCGCAGAGGTGCCGCCAGCTAGCCGAGGAAGATCCCGAGTGGCCCGTCCCGATGGATCAAGCGCTCAAGGTCGGCCGCATGCGCCTCTTCGACTGGCGGGTCATCGAGCCGTACTTCCGAAACAGGAAGTCGCGGCAAGGGCAGCGCACCGACATTAAGACGGAGGGGACGACGCGTGACGCGGTCGATGATGCAGGGTCAGATGCCGCAGCCGGGGGTGGGCGACAAGGGCGCCGGTGAGACTGCCGTCTACCGGCTCAGTGACGCTGACGGCAATCTCCTGTACGTGGGGATCGGGCGGAACCCCATGGCGCGTTGGGCGTCACATGCCGATCAACACGCGTGGTGGCCGCGGGTCACCTCGTTCGAAGTTGCCTGGTACCCGAGCCGCGAGGAAGCGGCAGCCGAAGAACGGCGGGCGCTCCGCGAGGACGGGCCGGCGTGCAACATCCACGGCACGCCGGGCTGGGGCGCATTCCTTGCTCGGGCGACCGCAGAGTGCCGCGTACAGGGGAACAAGGCGCACCGCGACTGGGCCAATGCTCACCCTGAGTGGAGGAGCGCGAGCGGGCGACGCTGATGGCCCATGCCTGCAGGTCGAGGTGGAGACGTCATCTGCCCGTCTTAGGATCCCTGCACGTGGCACACACCTTCGAAGAACTCGTGAACCTGCAGCGCGCGGCCGACGAGGCGCACGCGCGTGTCCTCTCCCTGCGTGACGAGTACGGCCCGTCAACTCAGGGCGGCTGGAGTGGCGAGCAGGCTGACGCGTACGACGAGTCGTGGCGGGCCTGGCGCACCGCGGCCGAGGTGGTGCAGGCGGCCGTCACCGCGCACGCGAAGGATGCGGAGAAGGCGCGCCATGACGTCGAGGGTGCAGTGAAGAAGGCCGCTCGGCATCCTGAGCCTGCCGAGAGTTGACGCGGGTCAGCGGGTGGAGATCCGGTACTCGCCGGGGTGCGGCAGGGCGGCGAGCGCGGTCTGCTGCCGGTCCCGCATCTCGCGCATGGGGGACGGCAGTTGGTTGCTGTGGTGTCGCAGGACCTGGCGCAGGGCGCGGCCGCGGTCCGGTACGGGCGGTGAGCCATGGGCCCGGGCATCCGACGACAAGTAATCACCCGATCGGCCGATGTAGGCCCAGTCCCGGTGTGCGGCGCCCCCCGTTTGGACGCACGGTGAACGTGGCTGGCTTGCCGTTGAGCGACAGCAGTGTTCGCCAGCTACCGGGGAGGTGCCGTGGCTGTGATAGCTCTGCTCGTCCCAGTGGTACTGCTTCTCATGCTCTTCGGGCTGCCTGCCCTGGAAGATTCCCTGTTCCCGCCTCAAGAACAGGCGAGCCCGGAGCGGTCCGATGATTGACGCTCTGGCCGGGGAACGGCGCCCTTCTCGGAGGTGAGGCGGCGCGTGGATATCGAGCTGACTTACGACATGCTCGGGGGCCGATTGCGGAAGATTGGTGATGCCACAATCTCCTACGATCAGTTGGGGAACCGGCCTTGTGCCCTGGGGAGTTGGGCGCTTGGGTATGACCGCCTGGGTGGGCGTCTGCGTACAGTGGGTGGCGCCCAGATCACGTACAGCAGATTGGGCCGGATTCTCGCTGTCGGCCAGTGGAGCTGCGAGTACAGCAGGCTCGGCCAGCGGCTGCTGCGGATTGGCCCCTATGAGCTGAGGCACGACCGCCGGGGTAGCCGAGTGCGTGCGATCGGTCCTCTTGAGATCTTCTACGACCGGCTCGGTTCGCGTCCCAATCTGGTCAGGCTGCCGGGCGAGAGTCCGTCGCTGTCCGATGACCTCCTCCTGGCGCTCTTCCTTGTTTTGCACCGGCAGAGGATGGCCGCGAGGCGGGCGTCTCGACGAGAGTGAATCGGCGCTCGGCGCGCTGGAGGCTTCGGTGTATGCGGTCAGCGGGTGGAGAGTCGGTATTCACCGGCGTGCGGCAGGGCGGCGAGTGCGGCCTGTTGCCGGTGCCGCGTCTCGTGCATGGGGGACGGCAGGTTGGTTGCTGTGGCGTCGCAGGACCTGGCGCAGGGCGCGGCCGCGGTCCGGGTATGGGCGGTGAGCCATGATCCTCAGCATGGCAGACGATCAAGTGTTGTCCGACCAGCTCGTCAACACCGCGCCCTCCTGCTCGTCGACGAGGGTGATGCGCGTACCAGGCCGGCCCCAGCTGCCCACCCAGGATGAGAACTTGCTGTGCGCTGTCACCTCGCGCCGCCACCAGCCGTGCATGATCGGACCGCCGGTGCCGGACAGAGTGAGGTGAAAGCGCCGCGGGTCAACCGGCGTGCTCATCGTGCCAGCATTCCTCGTCCGTCCAGATGGACAGCGGGACGCTCAGCCCCATCTCCGCTGCTGCCTCTTTCGCCACCTCGCGCAGGAGGCCGAGGATCTCCTCGACGGTCGTCGGGCCGCCGGGGTGGGGAGGCCTCATCTCGCGGGCATGGGGCCAGCACAAGTGGAGCCAGCGTGGTCCGTCGCCTGCATTGATGACCTTCGTCGTGATCCCCGGCTCGCCGCACACCGCGCACGGTGCGAGCGGAAGGGTGTTCAGCCGGGTGCGGAACTCCTGGCGCGTCGGCTCTGGCCCCGGCGCCAGCGGAAGGGCGGCCGGGTCGATGCCGTGCTGGCGCAGCTCCTCGGCGCGCATGCGCTCCACGATGACCTCCCGTGTCCTGTGCCATCGAACCTTGATCGTGTGCCATCGAAGTTTGATCGACATAAGCCCTGGTCACGAGCCTGCTGGTGTCGCGCGGACTCCTGGCCCGGCGGCCGGCCCGGCAGCCCCGGGAGTCCGTCCTTGAGTGCCGCATCCGGTCTTGCCGAGCCTCTACCAGGAGTGATCAAACTTCGATGACACAAACTCGCGGCCGTCAAGGTTCGATGGCACGCGGTCAAGGTTCGGTGGCACCGGACATCCCGTCCCCCTGAGTGTGCGCCCGCCACCCTAGCTCCTAGAATCGAACGTGTGAACTATCCAGGCCTGTCGAGACTCCTGCTGCTCCGCTTCCTCGAGCGCGTGCAGCTGCGGGACCTGGAACGCACTCGCCGATGGATCGCTGACGAAGAGCGCCGCGAGGCAGAGCGGCAGCGCGGTCTCGAGGCACGACCGCCCGCACCGGAGTGGCTCCTCGAGCGTGGCCTGTCCGGGCGGGAGGCGGTGTATGTCCACGTCGGGGATTGCTGGAACGCGGGCAAGCGGGGCCGTGGTATCACCCGCGAGCAGGCGGTGCGTGCACTCGTCGACGGAGTGAAGGCATGCCCCGCTTGCCGGCCGGACACCGCACTTGGCGTCCTGGACTGACGTGGCCAAGTGTCAGGCGGCGGGCTCGAGGCCGCTGGCGTCCCGGGTCGGCTCGCCTACAAGTTGGCTTTGTCCGGGCTGGAAGTGGCGCAGGGCCAGCCAGGAGTCCGGCGGATATGTGCACAGGCACCACTCGCACTGCACGGCCTTGGTCATGTCCGCGTACAGGCGGTTGCCGCAGACGATGCCGCCGGTGTCGACGGCGATGCAGTAGCCGAGGAACTGAGGTTCCTCGAGGTCGCGGCCGGGCTGGACGACGGCGCGGACGCGCTCCACCAGCCGGCGGATGTCCCAGCCGAACGATGCGCCGGCGTACCAGCGGGCGATGAAGTCGAGTTGGTCGTCAAGGTCCGATGCGGCGATGGTGACGCGGTGCGCGAGCGAGGCGGCGAGGGCTGGCTGCGCCCAGCTGCGCGTCTCGTAGACCGCTTCCCGCCAGTCTTCGAGGACTCCGACGATGCCGCCGCCGACGCGCAGGTCCAGGACCTCGCTGTCGACGGGGAGCGGGGCCTCGGCGCGGCGGACGCGTCCGCCGTATTGGGCCGGACCGGCGGCGCCTGGGGTTAGCCACGCGTCGAGGGATTCCCACATGCGGGGCAGACGGACGAGGCGGTGGTGGGTGGCCTCGGTGCAGGCGTGGCAGAGGCTGCCGTACTCGAGTTCGCGGGTGGTGCACAGGGTGCAGATCATGGGGTCCGCCTTCCTGCTGGTGGTGCGGGGTGGGTGGGTTGGTCAGCGTCTGGTTGGGAGGAGGACCGGCGGCCGTACGGGCTGGGTGATGGTGAGGTGGCCGTAGCCGTCGGCGAGGCCGGCGTTCTCGAGGACCTGCAGCACCGTGTTGAACCGCTGCCGGGCGAGATGCACCGGGATCCGCAGATCGGCGGCGAGGCGGGCAAGCATCCGCTCGCGACGGGACAGCGCCTCCGCGAACAGAGGCCTGAGCGCAGCGAGCAGGGCCTCGCTGGTGGAGACCTCGAATGTGATCTCGCCGGACAGCTGCTTGAGCAGGTTCTTCTTGCCGGACTTGCGGGGCCACTCGATGGCGGGCCAGTCCAAGACGACGTGCTCGACACCGTCCTCGTCGAAGGTCACCGTCCTGAGCGGGGTGGTATTGACCTCGTCGACGATGACAGCGTCCGCTTGGTAGCCCCGGCGGCCGCGGGGCGCGCTCATGCGCCGTCCTTTCCTGTGAAGTCGGCGCGCGCCTGGGCGTCTGTCGTATAGCCGGTAGTGGGGTAGGTGGCGAGGAGGAAGCGCAGCTGGTCGCGGCGTGCCGGGCTGGTGTCGGCAGGCAGAGTGAGGACGCCGCCGCCGACCGGCACGGACCAGGTGCCGTCCGGCTCATGCCTCCAGCTGCGGAGCAGGCTCGTCGTACCGAGCGCATCGAGCGGCTGTTCGTCCACCCCGAATGCGTCGTCTACCTGCGGGCTCGTCCCTGGGTGGACGACGTCGACGGGCGCGGCGCTGGACTCGTCCACCTGCTCGGTCAGGTCGAGGCCGATCTCCTCGCGCAGCCGCCAGACTCTCTGCTCGGTCCAGCACGCCACGTCGAAATGGTTCGCGATCTTGTCGGGCAACCCTGCGCCCAGGCGCGCATGGACGAGGACGCGCAGCCAGGTCGTGTGGACCCACTTGGTGTGAGAGTGCGAGATGCGGCACCAGTGCGCCGGCGGCCGGGTGCCGGCAGCGCGGTCGTGGCCAGGGCAGCCGACTTCTACCGGTGCCCCTGACCAGCGAATGATCAGAAGATCGCAGTTCGGATGCCCCTCAACTCCCGATCGGATCTGGGCCTCTGCCTCGCCTGCGGAGTTGTAACCGAGGTCCGTCACCGAGACGGCCGGATCGTGAGAGAGGCAGGCGATGTGGAATGTGCTGCTCATGGCGTCAGCCCTCCTTCGGGCCGCGGTAGCTGATGGAGAAGCCAGGTAGCCCCATGCCGAAGTCCGGGTCTGCGGAGGCTGGGCGGAGCGGTGCCCGGAGCTCGGTCTCGTCGACGCTGCACATTGGCTGTCGCGGTGAGCTGCCAGCGGGAACGCCGGTCCACCGGAAGGGCTCATTGCAGTCCGAGCAGGTGACCTTGATGTCGGCGTGGTAGCCGACCACGGTGGGGTCGGTCTCGCTGGCGGTGACCTTGTTAACCGCTACGTAGGCGCCGAAGTTGTCGTGCGGGCAGGCCTTGTCGGGGTCGGTCTGAGCGGTGCTGCGGGGCTCGATGCTGGCGGCTTCGATGCTGATGTTGCTGTGTGCCCAGTGCGGGGATCCGCCGTGGGTGACCTTGTTCCAGCCCGAGCCGTCTTCGTCGTCCAGGTAGAAAGTCGACTTTCCGTAGACGACTTCGACGATGTTGCGGCGGGTGCCGACGAGGTGGCGGGCCCAGTACAGGGGGAAGTTCTGGTTGTCCGCGACGATCGCGGTGATACGGCGGGCGGTGCAGGGTTCGCCGTTCCATCGGGTGTCGCTCATGCTGGGCTCCGGTCGTCGAAGTGGGCGGTGATCTCGGTGAATGCGGCAGCGCTGGCCGGGTCCAGGCGGTAGTCGTCTCGCCGGAATCTGGCCGGCCGGGTGCACTCAGGCCCGTGGACTTTTCGGCCTGAGTGCCGCCAGAAAGAGCAGCAGGGCACGGGCTTTGCGAGCGTGGCCGCGTCGGTGTGCGCGGCTCGGCGTGCCCGCTCATGCAGGGCCCGGTTGGTGAGGTGGATCTCCTGGCAGCGTCCGCCGAGGACGGCCAGGACGAAGGCGCCCCACAACAGGCTGGCCATAGGAATCCACTCGTGATGGGTGGCTAGCCACCCAGCGCTGCCGAGGGCCCCGAGGGCGGCCAGGCGGAAGGCACGGGCGGATCGTTGATGCGGCGTCATGGCGTCACCTCGATCTCGGCGAGGGGAACGCCGATGGCGAGTTGGAGGCGCAGCTCCTGCAGGCGGGCCATGGCCTTGCTGTCCCGGCGGGACAGGGCGCGGCGGGCGAGGCCGGGCAGGTTTCCCCAGCAGGGGTAACAGAGGTACTTGCCGGGGCCCTTGGGCTGCTGGCAGGACGGGCACGGCGTGGTCGTGGTGGTCTGTTTATTGCTCACTGGCTGGACTCCTCTTCTTCCAGGCGGAGTTGTGCATCGGCCACCGGGGCGGGCCGGGAGAGGGCGGAGCGGAAGCGGGCGGGGTCCTGGCGGATCGCTGCGCGCTGGTCGGGGCGGAGCTTGCGCCAGCAGCGGCCACCGACCCGCCGCTCGCGGGCGGCGGCGGACCGGATCGGCTGGTGGCACAGGGCGCACTCGGGGACGTCGCTCACGGGGTGGCTCCGCTGGTGCTACTTGTGGCCGCGCGCCATGCCGTGACCACGCTGTTGGGCACGCGCCCGGTGGCTGGGCAGTCCACGTTGTTGGCCTTGGCCCAGGCCCGCACCTCGGGCGAGGAGTAGCCGAGCGTGACCTTCTTCTGCTTCTTCGGCGCGAGCTCGGCTTCGCGGGCGCGGAGCTCGGCGAGGCGCTTCTCAAGGTCGGCGGCCTCGGTGCTGATGGCGCTCAGCTCCTGGTCGGCGGCGTACCGCTGCCGCAGCCCGGTGAGGGCGCCTCGGACACGGGCCGCCTGCGCCCGGATCTCCGGGTCTGAGTGGTTGTCGCCCCATGCCAGGAGGTCATCGACGGGGGGCGTGGAGGGGGCCGGGGTTGCGGCGGGAGGGGTGGGCACGGTGTCGGGCTCCTCTTCAGGCTGGGCGTGGCGCAGGGTGCGGTCGGTGAGGTGGGCGCCCGTCATGCACGTGGTGACGCCGCAGTTGCTGCGGATGCGGCCGGCGGGCGGGCGGCCGTGGTGCTGCTCGAAGGCCACGGCGCGGGCGTTGAACCGGCTGCCTTCGGCGTACAGCTGAGGCATGCGGCCGGCCATCGGCCCTGTCCAACGGGCGTGCCCCTCGCCGTACGACTCGACGGACTCGGCGAGGGCCTGCGTCCGGGAGCGTGCGGGCGGGCCGCCGTGGTTGTCGGACGGGGGTAGGCCGGCCTTGCGGCGGATAGCGGTGATGGTCGGCATCGGTGATGCCGACCTCGTCCATGACCTGCTGGTAGGTCGCCCCGGTGCGCAGCATCTCGATGGTGCGGCGCTCGTTCTCCGCCCGCCGCTCCGGCGAATACCGGAAGCCGGGTCCCGTCTGGTACGGGATCTTGTAGGCGTCCCGTGTGGCGGTGACGACCCGCTGGGAGACCTTGAGTTCCCTCATGATCTTCCGCATGGATAGGCCCTGGCGAAGGAGTTGGGCGACGTCCTCGCGCGGGGCCGGGACTGCCTGCCGCTTCCGCGTGGCCGGGGTCCTCTTCCGCCGTACGGGAGTCTTCGGCTTCTTCGGCCTGGTGGCCGCGGCTGGGGTGGCCGGGGCCATCGTGGGCAGGTGCTCGCGCAGCATGGTGATCGCGGCGGCTCGTCCCGTGGGCAGGATTGGGAGGGCGCGGCGTTCCTTGTAGGTGAGGCCGCCCCAGATGCCGTTAGGGGCCTTGCTGTCGAGGGCGTCGTACAGGCACTCGGCGCGGACAGGGCAGCCGCCGCAGATCTTCCTCGCCGTCTCTCCCTGGGCGGTGAAGAACGACCGGGCGTTGGTGCCGCCGCAGGCTGCGGAGGCGTGCCAGTCCGCGGCCGCCGCCGGGGCTTGGCCGCTCATCGGCCCCACCGCTGCTGGCCCCACAGCGGGGGCTGGGCGGTGGGCCTGCGCCGCGCGGGCCGTGACCGCGAGGGGGCGGGCGGAGTCTGCTGGCTGTTGTTGCCGCCTGTGCAGGTGTTCCAGTGCGCGACGGCCTTCCACTCCAGCAGCTCCGGCTCGGGCCGCTCCTGGTCGAGCTCGCGCACGACCAGGCCGCCGAGCCCGGTGGTGTGCGCGGCGAGTCCGCCGGCGGGGCTGGGCAGGGCGTTAAGGGGGATGCGGGGGCCTTTGAGCGTGCCGGAGCCGGTGGCCCAGCGGATTTGGGCGCCGCACCGGGTGCAGCTGGTCACGCCCTGGGTGGGGTGCGGGATCGTGGGCATCAGGACTCCTTTCCGCGCTGCGAGGCGGCGGCAGTTCGGGCGGTGTGGGGCTCGCTGCGGCGCCGCCCGCGCGGGCTGGTGCAGGGCTGGCCCTCGTCGGCGAGGCAGCCCGCCACGGGGCAGGCGATCGTCTGGGCCCCGGTCAGCTCGGCGCGGCCGACTGCCGCGCGGAACGTGGCGGGCATGTAGTCGTCGCGCATGGACGCCTCCTCGAGGACACGCGGGAACGGCGGAACGGTCGGCGCCGACGGGGGCGCGGTGACCGGGAGTTGGGGGAGCGCGCCGTAGTGGGCGCGCAGCAGCTCGCCCGCGCGCAGCACGCCGTAGCGGTGGAGCGCGGCGGCCGGCCCGTGCTCGGCGGCCGCGGCGAGGACCTCCGCGCCGGAGGCCTGCGAGCGCTCCTGGTAGGTGGCCTTGGGCGGCGCCTGATCGTGGTGGCCGAGCTCGGCGAGCCGCTCCTCCCACGCCCGGGCTCGCCGCCACTCCTCGCGGGTGATCTGTCGCTTGTGGGCGCAGGTCTCGCATGGCTGGCCGGTCGGCCATGTCCGCCCGTCCTCGCACAGCGGCAGTCCGCAGCCCTTGGGGACGATGGCCACGGCCAGCAGCCACGCGCCGACGTCACCGATGGTGCGGGCGTCGCGGTAGCGGGCGGCGATCCGGTCGGCCATCCGCTGCGGGGTCATCAGGTTGTGGGCGGCGCCGTCGAGCTGGCGGCCGATCTCGCGTGCGACTCGGCGCAGCATGAACCTGCTGACGTCGTCGAGGAGATGGCGGACCGGGGCCAGGCTGTCGTGGATACGGCGCGTCCAGCGCAGGTCCGGCCCGGCGTGCGGGGCGGGCGTGCTGGCGGCGGTGGGGTGGTTCCCGCGCGGAGCGCGAGCCGTGCCGGGCCGGAACGTGTCGGGCACGGCTGCGGCCGCGTTGTCCACAGGCGCGGGACCCCACTCACGGTCACCTCGCCTACGGCGGGAAACCCCCACAGGGGCCGTCTCATCACGTCGGTCAGTCGGGTGATCTTCCTTAGACGCGAGGGATCCGTCATGATCGCCCGGACCCGATCCGTCATAGACGACTGGTGACGCCTCCTCCCACAACGGCAGTTGCCCACCGTTGTCGGGTGTCAGGTCCTCGAGGGCCCCGGCCGGGGCCGGACTGCTGGGGATGGCGTGCAGGGGGTGGCGGTGGGTTTCGTAGGCGTGGCGGCCCTGCTCGCCCTCGCGGCGGTGGACGCTCAGCCAGCCGGTCTCTTCGAGGTCGTCGACCAGGCGGCGGGCCTGACGCTCGCCGAGGCATTCGCCGGCCTTCTGCCCGCTGTGGTGGTGCAGCATCTCGCCGAGCTCGGCGGCCGTGACGGGGATGTGGCGGGCGGTGGAGTAGGCGAGGAGCGCGTACAGGCGCAGCAGCCGGGGGCTGAGGGTCTCGGCCGCGCGGACGGGGATGCGTACCCACAACTCGCCCTCGGTGAGGGGGCGGACGGTGCGGTGTGCGGACTGGCCGCGGCCGCCGCGCAGGGTGCGCCGTACGGACGGGACCTCGGTGAGGCCGTCGACCGGGTCCGGCTGGGTGAGGGTGCGCAGGCCTCGCTCCACCGCGGACTTGGACAGGCCGAGGTAGGCGGCGAGGGTGGCGACCTTGGCGGTGCATCCCTCCGGGCGGAGGGAGAGCGCTGCCACCTTGACGTAGGAGCTCAGGGCCGCATCGGGGTACTGAGCTCCTACGACCAGGCGCAGGGGCACGCGGATGGTGAGTCCGCCGTTACGCGGGCGCGCCCCGGCAGCCGCGCGGGGCGGCTGGGGGTGCGGTGCAGCCGGGGCGGCTGCCAGCGCGACGGTGGACAAGACGGGTCTCTTTCCAGGCAGTTGGTGGGGGCCGGGCCCCGCCCGCCAGGGGGAGAGGCGGAGCGGGGCCCGGGTGGCGGCCGGGGCGCGGGGGACGCCCTCGGGGGTGGCCGCCGGCCGGTTGGCCTTGGGCGCTGGGCGGGCGGGGTGTGGTCATCGCCCGACCAGCCGTCGGGGGATTACTCGCGCTGCTGGTGCAGGTAGCGGTGGCCGCGGGCCTGCTCGAGGACCAGGGCCGGGATCACGAGGTCGTACAGGCGCCGTGTGCCGGTGTCGGGCCGGTAGGCGATCCATCCGCGGGTGTGCAGGACCTGCAGCGCGACGGTGGTCTGCATCTCGGTGAGGCCTGTGGCCAGCGCGAGCTGCTCGACGTCGGGCTGGTGGGCCGACCCGAGCAGGCCGCTCTTGGCGTTCGCCCGATGCAGCAGGTCGTGCGCGAGGAGGCGGGCGTGAGGCGGCAGGACGCTGTGGGTCAGGCACCAGCGGAAGACCGAGCGGAAGTACTCGGTGTCCGCCAGCACTCCGGGCTTGATGGATTCCTCGACGGTGAGTTGGCGCGGCACGTACATCGGGCGCAGCTGCGCCGACCGCTCCTCCAGCACGGCGGCCGTGTCCGCAGTGTCAGGTGCCGGTGCCGGTGCCGGTGCCGGTGCCGGTGCGGGGCTGGGCTCGGCGGCCGCTGCGTCGGGCTGGGATGCCGGGGCTGGCGCAGGGATGGTGTCGGTGTGGCGGCGGGCGAGGTCGCCGGGGGTCGGGATCCGGGGCTTGGCCGGTGCACTCATGTCGTCGTGTCCTTGTCGGTGCTCGGCGCTGGTGGGGCAGCGTTCTCGGATAGGCGCTGGTGGGTGGGCCAAGTGCGGGGCGCGTGCCGGTCGCACCACCAGCCGGAGGTGTAGAGGCGCGCGTAGGTGAGGCTGTGAAGCGACACCGCGCGCCACTCGCAGGCGGGCGGCTTGCCGCCCCTCACGGCCCCTCGTCCCACGCGGTGACGGCCTCGGCGGCGGCGATGTAGCCCGCCCACAGCCGGGCGTCCTGACCGCCGGGCACCGCGAGCCCGGCGGACAGGACGCGGACGACGTCGACGACGGCAGCCGGGTCGGCCCACCGGTGCAAGGGCAGGAACTCCGGCTCGTGCACCAGCTCGCCGTGCCGTTTGCGGGGCCCCCACTGCCACTGCTCGGCCGGGTGCTCCCACAGGAGGACGAAGCCGTCCTCGTATACGTCGGTGTTGAGGCCGCTCGCGTCGCCGTCCCAGACGAGGAGCGCGTCCAGCTCCGCTCCGGCGTCCGGGGCGAAGCGGTTCTCCTCGGTGTCCCGGGTCTCGGCATCGGACGGCTCGAGGCCGGCCGCCGTCAAAGCGTTGACGACAGCGGTGATGTAGGGGTCGTGCGGCAGTTCGCGGGTGGTCATGACGCTCCGATCGAGGTCGGGTGAAGGGAGGTGAGCGCGTCGGCCCACGCGGCGTCCGGGTCGGCCCGGGTGGCGTGCTGTTCCCACAGACCGACCAGGCCGTCAACAGGCCGGTCCTGCGGGGTGCGGCCGATGGGTTGGCCGCACCTGCAGGTCGCGCGGAAGTCGGGTCCGTCGAGCTCGAGGACCAGGGCGTGAGGAGTGAACGCCGTCCCGCCGCCGACGCTGGTGTCGGCGGAGATGTCCTTCTCCTCAGCCCGGGTCAGAGCCGCGTCGATCGAGGCGGCGAGCAGGCCGGGCGGGGCCTGCCAGGTCGGATCGCTGCTGTGGGGACCGAGCAGCTGCACGAGCGATTCACCCAACTCGTAGGCGAACAACGGCCGTACGGGCTGCTCGGCGCGCAGCACCCTCAGGATCACGTCGACGCGGGAGGCGGTCACCGGTCACCGTCCGAGCGCATCGGGATGGCGCGCAGCTCGGCGCGGGCGCAGGCGATCGCCGCACACCGGCCGACGCAGTACCAGTGCTCTTCGGCGACGCCATCGGCGTAGCTCGTGACACGGGTCATGCCGTCGGCCGGCGGACGGAACGTGTCCGTGACGGGTGTGCCGCAGCCGTCGACGGTGCACGGCTCGACGACGGCCATGTCCGCCGCCTTGCGGGGCTTGCCGGCCTTGCCCTCGTTCCACGCGTAGCGGGCCTTGATCTGGGCCTCGCTGGTCTCGGGCAGACGAGGACGCTGGGCAGGGGTGGGCATCAGCGCTCACCATCCGTGCCGAGCAGGGCCGCCCAGGCCACCATCACGACGGCGACGGTGAACGCGGTGGCGAGCAGCAGGTGTTCGGGGCGCATCAGCTGCCACCGTCCTCGGCGGCCTGGTCCTGCTGGGAGCGCCAGGCGGCGGCCTCGTCGTCGGGCAGCTGGGTGTAGCCCTCGATCTGG
>NZ_JBEXXQ010000067.1:0-55784 GCF_040630525.1 Streptomyces sp. NPDC005799 | reverse complement strand
GCCCCTGGAAGCAGGGGCCGCGCCGCCCGTATGCCGGCCTGTGCCGGAGCTGGCTCGTCGTGGACGCGAAGTGTCAGCGCTCTTCTTCGGACGCAGACGCGGGAGCGGAGGTCAGCCGCTCCGTCTCGTCCTGTATCTCAGCGGCGATCTTCTTGAGTTCCGGCTCGAACTTGCGCCCGTGGTGGGCGCAGAAGAGCAGTTCTCCGCCGCTGAGCAGGACAACGCGAACGTATGCCTGCGCACCGCAGCGGTCGCAGCGATCGGCGGCCGTCAGCGGGCTCGCGGGGGTCAGAACAGTAGTCACGTCGCCTCTTCTCTAGCTCGACGAGCTGTCGTACCAGGGTCAACATCCAACCAGCCCTAAAACGTTCCCGCCCCGGGCTTCTACTCGAAAAAATCTTTCGAGTCCGGCTGTCTGTTGCCGGTTGGCGGCGAATGTGCCGTATTGCGTGTCTGTGTGTCGTACGGTTTCGCGCTGTCGTTCGATGTCAGGTCCTCCCGGCTGGCTTGCCGGTTGTTCATGAGGACGTGCCCGGAGCCTAAATGGTTCATGCCTCGAAGGGAACGTGATATGTGCTTCACTCCAACGAGGGATCGAACATGCATGCGACTGTGGACTACCCTGTGTTTCGACGAAGGGTGGCGCTACAACGGCTCTACCAGGCCTCGGTACCCTCTTCACGGCAACAGAGGCCGCGCCCTTACCCAGAAGGGCCTCACCTGAAATTCAGCGAGGAGCGAACCGCGTGACCGCCGAAACGTCCGTGTCGTCCACAGCTCTGCTGGCAGGAGCAGAGCGGGACGGTTCCAACTACACCGCGCGGCACCTGCTCGTCCTCGAGGGGCTCGAGGCCGTACGCAAGCGCCCGGGCATGTACATCGGGTCCACCGACAGCCGCGGCTTGATGCACTGTCTGTGGGAGATCATCGACAACTCCGTGGACGAGGCCCTCGGAGGCTACTGCGACCACATCGAGGTGATCCTCCACGATGACGCCTCGGTGGAGGTCCGGGACAACGGCCGGGGCATCCCGGTCGACGTCGAGCCCAAGACCGGCCTCTCCGGTGTCGAGGTCGTCATGACCAAGCTGCACGCCGGCGGCAAGTTCGGCGGCGGCTCCTACGCGGCGTCCGGCGGTCTGCACGGCGTCGGTGCCTCCGTGGTGAACGCCCTCTCGGCGCGCCTGGACGTCGAGGTCGACCGCGGCGGCCACACGCACGCGATCAGCTTCCGCCGCGGCGTGCCCGGCGCCTTCGCCGGAGCCGGGCCGGACGCCAAGTTCGAGGCCGCCAGCGGCCTGCGCAGGGCCAAGAGGATCCCCAAGACCCGCAGCGGCACGCGCGTGCGTTACTGGGCCGACCGCCAGATCTTCCTCAAGGACGCCAAGCTCTCCCTCGAGAACCTCCATCAGCGCGCCCGTCAGACGGCCTTCCTGGTGCCCGGCCTGACCATCGTCGTCCGGGACCAGTTCGGCCTCGGCGAGGGCGGCAGCAAGGGCGAGGAGTCCTTCCGCTTCGACGGTGGCATCAGCGAGTTCTGCGAGTACCTGGCCACCGACAAGCCGGTCTGCGATGTCCTCCGCTTCTCCGGCCAGGGCACCTTCAAGGAGACCGTGCCGGTCCTCGACGAGCACGGTCAGATGACCCCGACCCAGGTCACCCGTGAACTCGACGTCGACGTGGCCATGCGGTGGGGCACGGGATACGACACGACCCTGAAGTCGTTCGTGAACATCATCGCCACCCCCAAGGGCGGTACCCACGTCGCCGGCTTCGAGACGGCCGTCAGCAGCACGCTCAACGAGGTCCTGCGCGCCAAGAAGCTGCTGCGCGTCGCCGAGGACGACATCGTCAAGGACGACGCCCTGGAAGGGCTCACCGCGGTCGTCACCGTCCGGTTGGCCGAGCCGCAGTTCGAGGGTCAGACCAAGGAGGTCCTCGGCACCTCGGCGGCCCGCCGCATCGTGAACACCGTGATCACCAGGGAGCTCAAGGCCTTCCTGACCTCCACCAAGCGGGACGCGGCCGCGCAGGCGCGCGTCGTGATGGAGAAGGTCGTCGCCGCCGCGCGTACGCGCATCGCGGCGCGCCAGCACAAGGACGCGCAGCGCCGCAAGACGGCCCTGGAGTCCTCCTCGTTGCCGGCCAAGCTCGCGGACTGCCGCAGCGACGACGTGGACCGCAGCGAACTGTTCATCGTCGAGGGAGACTCCGCGCTCGGTACCGCCAAGCTCGCCCGGAACTCCGAGTTCCAGGCGCTGCTGCCGATCCGCGGCAAGATCCTCAACGTTCAGAAGTCGTCCGTGACGGACATGCTGAAGAACGCCGAGTGCGGCGCGATCATCCAGGTCATAGGAGCGGGTTCCGGACGGACCTTCGACATCGACGCGGCCCGCTACGGCAAGATCATCATGATGACCGACGCCGACGTCGACGGCTCGCACATCCGGACCCTGCTGCTGACACTCTTCCACCGCTACATGCGGCCGATGGTCGAGGCGGGGCGGGTCTTCGCCGCGGTGCCGCCGCTGCACCGGATCGAGATCGTGCAGCCGAAGAAGGGGCAGGACAAGTACGTCTACACGTACTCCGACCGTGAGCTGCGCGACAAGCTCCTCGAGCTCCAGAGCAAGGGCATCCGGTACAAGGACTCCATCCAGCGCTACAAGGGTCTCGGTGAGATGGACGCCGACCAGCTGGCCGAGACGACGATGGACCCGCGCCACCGCACCCTGCGCCGGATCAACCTCTCCGACCTGGACTCGGCCGAGCAGGTCTTCGACCTGCTGATGGGCAATGACGTGGCACCGCGCAAGGAGTTCATCTCCAGCTCGGCGGCGACGCTGGACCGCTCCCGCATCGACGCGTAGCCGCTCAGCTCGGCTGGGCCGGATCGGGCGAGGGGCGATGGGGGATCGGCAGGTCCGGGTGGGGAGAGGGTGATGGGGAGGATCGCCAGATCGGGTCAGCGCGCTGGGAGTTCACCACGTCGGGGGGGCACGAGGTGCGACGGAGGTCTGGCTGGCCGAGGTCGGGCCAGTGGTGATGGGAGGGCTGGCCAGGCCGGGGCGAGCCGAGGGCTGATGGCATGTCTGCCCGGACCGGGGCAGGGCGGAGAGGTGCGGACAGGCGGGGCGAGGACGACGTCTGGTCCGGCCGGGCCGCAGCGAGCGGGGCCGATTGAGGGCCGGGTGCGGCGGGACGGGTGGGTGCGTGGGGTTCCGGTGGATCGCTCGCGGCATCCCTGGCCGGCGATGGGCGGGCAGTTCGGCAGGTCTGCGTCGCGCCGCCTGGCTCTGCAGGTCTGAGTCGGGCCATCCGGCCTCCCGGGAACCCCGGTCAGACCATCCCGCCTTCCGGCCAACCGCGCTGGTTTCCCACCTGCCGCCGGCCGGCGGGCCAGCCCGCCTCCGAGCCAACCGCGCCTGTTCCTCAACTTCCGAGCCAGCCCCGCCGGTTGCCTGCTTCCCATCCGACCCCGCCGGTTCCCCGCTGCCCGGCCAGCCTCTCGGGATTCGGCCTTGCCGGAACCGATGCCGTCGGGTCACCTGACCTACGGTCACCCCGTCGCGGTTCTCCACCCGTGGGTGGACACCGGGGCGGTTCACGGATCCACCCGGGGTCCACCCACGGTCCGATCTGGTGACCTGCGAGTTTCCGTAGTGTCGAAGGCGTCGGCAGCGCTCGCTGTCGTGACTCCCTTCCTCGCCGTGGAGGCTCAGATGTCCGGGTTCGTCAACGCGCTGATGATCGCGGCCGTGGTCGTCCTGGTGATCGTCCGCCAGTTCCGCGCACAGCGGACAGGCACGGGGCGGCGCTGGTGGCTCGTTCCCGTGATCCTCGCCGTCGTAGCGCTGCGTGAACCCGGCATCGTGGACGCCCATCACCGCACGGAGTCGATCGTCCTGCTCGGCGTCGAGCTCCTCATAGGCCTCGCCACGGGAGCGGGCTGGGCCTGGACCACCCGCGTCTGGGCGGAGCCGGACGGCGCGGTGTGGAGCAAGAGCACCAGGGCGAGCGTGACGGTGTGGATCATCGGTATCGCCCTGCGCGTCGGCCTCTTCGCGCTGGGCGCCGCGCTCGGCGTCCACCAGGACAGCTCCGCCCTGCTCGTCGCTCTCGCGGCCACCCTGCTCGTCCGCGGCGGGATCCTGGTCTGGCGGGCCCAGTCAGTCACGCCCGCCGTCTCCGCGGCCGCGGCGTACGGTGTCCGCCCCGCGCGGAAGGAGCGCGTGTGACGCAGAACGCCTGGATGCGCTGGCCGTCGCGGGAGGCGCTCGGGCGGCACGGCACCTCGCGGCCCCGGCGCCTGATCGCCTGGGTCGTGAGGGTGTTCGCCCTGGGAATCCTGCTGTGGGGAGCCTTCGACAGCAACCGTGCCCACGGGTGGGTGACGGTCGCCGGCGGGGTCGGAGTGGTCGTGGCCGCCGGACTGGCCTGGGCCCTGTACCGGACCACGTTCCAGCACCGGCTGTGGCCCTCCCTGGGCATCCTGCTCCTGCTCATGGGACTGGCCGTCGGGGCCGAGGCCCTGGGGTTCCGGGGGCCGGCCCTCGTCCTCTGGTGCGGCTGCGCCGTCAGCGCGCTGGAACGGCTGCCGCTGGCGGTCGCCCTGCCCACTACGTCCGTGGCCCTCGGGTCGTACGCCGCCGTCAACAACGACGTGTGGCTGACCACGGCGGCCACGGCGGCCGGACTGGCCCTCGCCGGTTATGTGTTGAGGCTCGACGCGGAGGCCCGCGGCAGCGCCCAGCGACTGCTGGCCCAGGAGCGAGCCGCACGGGCCGCCGAGGCGGAGTCGGCGGCGCTCGCCGAGCGGGCGAGGATCGCCCGTGAGATCCACGACGTACTGGCCCACAGCCTCTCGGCGCAGCTCGTGCACCTGGAGGCGGCCAGGCTGCTGATCGAGCGGGGTGCCGACCGGGAGCAGATACTGGAGCGGGTGGTGGCGGCGCGGGGCATGGCGCGCGACGGTCTTGACGAGACACGGCAGGCGTTGTCCGCGCTGCGGGGCGAGTTGACCCCGCTGGAGGACTTCCTGACGCAGCTCGTGGGCACGACGGCCGGTGCGGAGGTCACCGTGACGGGTGATCGGAAGCCGCTGCCCGCGGAGGCCTCGCAGGCGGTGCGGCGGGTCGCCCAGGAGGCCTTGACGAACGTGCGCAAGCACGCGCCGGGCGCCAAGGTGCGGGTGCGGCTGGACTACGCCGATCACCAAGTGACGCTGGACGTACGGGACTCGGGCGGACCGCCGGGAGATCTGGCCGGGGCGGGCGCCGGGTACGGTCTGCTGGGCATGCGCGAGCGTGCCGAGCTGCTGGGCGGCTCGCTGGACGCGGGGCCGGACGAGGAGGGGTTCGTGGTGACGCTGAGGGTGCCCGTATGACGGAAGGGGAGGGGAAGCGGCCCGCGCGCGTGGTGGTCGCGGACGACCAGACCGTCGTCCGTGAGGGCATCGTGATGCTGCTCGGACTGCTGCCCGGAGTCGAGGTCGTCGGTGCCGCGGGGGACGGTGAGGAAGCGGTGCAGCTCGTCGCCGAACTCGCCCCGGACGTCGTGCTGATGGACCTGCGCATGCCCCGCTGCGACGGCGTGGAGGCGACCCGGCGCATCCGCGCCGAGTACCCCGGGACCCAGGTCGTGGTGCTGACCACCTTCGCCGACGACGAGTCGCTGTTCCCGGCGCTGCGGGCAGGGGCGAGGGGATATCTCACCAAGGACGCGGGAGGGGACGAGATCGTACGGGCCGTGCACAGCGTGCTGTCCGGGGACGCGGGACTGTCGCCGAGCATCCAGCGGCGGCTGCTGGAGCGGCTGTCGGAGCCCGCGCCGCGGCCGACGGAACCGGCCGAGCCGCCCGACGGGCTCACCGCCCGGGAGATCGAGGTGCTGGAACTGATCTCCGAAGGGCTCAGCAACACGGAGATCGGCCGCAGGCTGCATGTGTCGACGGCGACCGTGAAGACCCACATCAACAACATCTTCACCAAGACCGGCCTCAAGGACCGTGCCCAGGCGGTGCGTTATGCCTACGCGAAGGGGATCGCCCGGCCACCAGCGGGATGAGTCACCTGATGGGGTGAAGAGTGCGGGGAAGAGAAGTCAGGATGTTCCCGTTCTGTCCATCCTTGAGCATGCAGTCAAGCAACAGTCGTCCTCGCGGAAGCGAGGGTGGTGCACACCGTTCGATCGAGCACCGTGAAAGGCATGTCCCGCGACCGGCCGAGGCGCCCGGGGGCCTGCGGTACGCCGACCCGTGGTACGACGCGCTGGCGTCCGGTTGGGGCGAGACGGATGGCGTCGGGGCGCCCGCGACCGGCGGCGGACCGGGCGGCCGGGGCGCGAAGGAGGAGGGGGTGTCGGCGGCGGGCGACATCTACATCGAAGTGCAACGCAGCGCGGCGTTCCAGGAAGTGCGCAGCCGCTACCGGCGGTTCGTGGTGCCGGGAGTTCTCCTCTTCCTCATCTGGTACGTGGGATACGTCGTGACGGCCACGACAGCGCCGGGACTGATGGCGCGGCCGGTGGCCGGAGCGGTGAACGTGGCGATGATCGCGGGGCTCGGGCAGTTCCTGACCACCTTCGTGCTCGCCTGGGCCTATGCACGGCATGCCCGGCTGCGCAGGGACCGGGCAGCGCTCGAACTGCGGTGGGACACACAGGAGCTGACCCGTTCGGCCCGGGGAGGTGTGTCATGACCGGGCACCATCAGACGCTGGCTTTGTTGCTGTTCAGCGGGTTCGTCGCGGTCACGCTGGCGATCACGACCTGGGTGAGCCGCAACAGGCGGGGTTCGGCGGAGGAGTTCTACGCGGGCGGACGTCTCTTCTCCCCGCTGGAAAATGGTTTTGCCATCGCCGGGGACTATGTGTCGGCCGCCTCCTTCCTGGGCGTCACGGGGCTGATCGCGCTGTACGGCTACGACGGGATGCTGTACGTGGTCGGCTTCTTCGTGGCCTGGCTGCTGGTGTTGTTCCTCGTTGCCGAACTGGTGCGCAACTGCGGTCGGTTCACGCTCGCCGACGTGGTGGTGGCGCGGATGAGTGAGCGGCCGGTGCGCATCGCGGCGGGAACTTCCTCGGTCACCGTGTCCGTTCTGTATCTGGTGGCGCAGATGGTGGGCGCGGGAAGCCTGGTGGCGCTGCTGCTCGGGGGGACGAGTGCGGCTGCGCGGGCCTGGACCGTCATCGGCGTCGGCGCGCTCATGGTGATCTATGTGTCGTTGGGAGGGATGCGGGCCACCACCTGGATCCAGATCGTCAAGGCGGTCCTGCTGCTGAGCGGTACGGTCGCGCTCACCGTGCTTGTCCTGCTGCGGTTCCACGGCGACTTCGACCGCCTGCTGCTGACGGCGGCCGAGCGCAGTGGACACGGCGACGGCTTCCTGGCACCGGGGCTGAAGTACGGCGGGGACTGGACGGCCCGGCTCGACTTCATCAGCCTGGGCCTGGCGCTGGTGCTGGGTACCGCGGGGCTGCCGCACATCCTGTCCCGCTTCTACACCGTGCCCACCGCCAGGGCGGCCCGGCGTTCGGTGCTCTGGTCGATCGGGCTGATCGGCGGGTTCTACCTGATGACGATCGTCCTCGGCTTCGCGGCGGCCGCGATCGTCGGGCCGGAGGCGGTGCGCGGGTCGAACGTGGCGGGGAACACGGCGATTCCGTTGCTGGCGCTCGACCTGGGAGGCGGAGCCGCCTCCACGGGAGGAACGGTTCTGTTCGCCGTGGTCGCCGCCGTCGCCTTCGCCACCATCCTCGCCGTGGTGGCCGGGATCACTCTCGCCTCCTCGGCCTCCGTGGCGCACGACCTGTACGCGTCGCTGCGGCGCAGCCATGCCAAGCCGCGCAGCGAGGTGACCGTCGCGCGCGTCGCCTCCGTCGGCATCGGCGTGGTGGCCATCGGCCTCGGGCTGCTGGCGCGTGACCTCAACGTCGCCTTCCTGGTGGGCCTCGCCTTCGCGGTCGCCGCCTCCGCCAACCTCCCCGTGCTGCTCTACTCACTGTTCTGGCGCGGCTTCACCACCCGCGGCGCGGTGTGGTCCGTGTACGGCGGGCTCGTCCCCGCACTGGTGCTCGTCGCGCTGTCGCCGGTGGTGTCGGGCAGCCCCGAATCGTTGTTCCCCGGCGTCGACTTCCAGTACTTCCCGCTGCAGAACCCAGGCATCGTCTCGATCCCGTTGGGCTTCCTCGCCGGCTGGCTCGGCACGGTCACCTCGGCCGAGGTGCCGGACGAGGCCAAGCACGCGGAGACCGAGGTTCGGTCGCTGACGGGAGCGGGGGCCGTATAGGAGGGGCGCCCCCGTCGTCGTACGACATCCGCGTGTGAGGGAGGCCTACGGCGCTACCCAGGCGTACAGGTGCTCCGGGCGGCCCGTGTCACCGTACTTGAGGGAGAGGCGCAGGCGGCCGGCCTGTTCGAGGTGGCGGAGGTAGCGCTGTGCCGTGGAGCGGCTCAGGCCGGTCTCGGCGGCCACCTCGTGGGCGGAGAGCGGGTGGTCGGCGTGGTGCAGGACGCGGCAGATGAGGTCGGTGGTCGGTTCCGAGTGACCGCTGGGCAGGCCCGGTGAGGACGGCGCCGGGGTAGTGCGCAGGGCGCCGAAGATTCGGTCGACCTGCTCCTGGCCGGCGACGCCACGGCCGCCTACCCGGTCGACCGTGCGGCGCAGGGCGGCGTAGGAGTCGAGGCGGGTGCGCAGGGCGGCGAAGGTGAACGGTTTCACCAGGTAGTGCAGCGCGCCGAGGCGCATCGCGGCCTGTACGGTCGCCACGTCTCCGGCCGCCGTGATCATGATGACGTCGGTACCCTGCCCCTGTTCCCGCATGCGGTGGACGAGTTCGAGGCCCGTCTGGTCGGGCAGGTAGTGGTCGAGCAGGACCAGATCGACGCCTCCGCGCTGCACGGCGGCCAGGGCCTGTGCGGCGTTGTGCGCGCGGGCGGTCACCCGGAAGCCGGGAACCTTTCCCACGTACTTGGCGTTGATCTCGGCGACGCGGAAATCGTCGTCCACGACCAGGACGTCTATCATCGGGCCTCTTTCTGTCAAGGCCAGGCGGGCGTTACACCCGTGTTTCGGCTCCGCAGTTGTAGCGCGCGCAAAATGAGCACAACAGGCTGTTGCAAGCAAAAGAACGGCATGCGCCCAGAAGGCTCCTGCTGTGGCCGGGACCACATCTACCGTCCCCGGCCATGAGCGCAGACACCAGCCCCGCCATCCAGTTGCGGGGCGCGAGCAAGATCTTCAGGACCCCGTCGGGGGGTCTGCACACGGCCGTCAGGGAACTCGACCTCACCGTCGGGCGCGGGGAGTTCGTGGCGGTCGTCGGCCCCACGGGCTGCGGCAAATCGACCACTCTGACCCTGGTCAGCGGGTTGGAGGAGCCCACGGAGGGCGACGTCCTGGTCGCCGGGGAGCCGGTGCGGGGCGTCGGCGACAAGGTCGGATTCGTCTTCCAGCAGGACGCCACCTTCCCCTGGCGCACCGTTCTGTCCAACGTCATGGCGGGCCCGCGCTTCCGCGGTGTGCCCAAGGCGGAGGCCAGGCAGAAGGCGCGCGAATGGCTGGCCCGCGTCGGGCTCGCCGCCTTCGAGGACCGCTATCCGCACCAGCTCTCCGGGGGCCAGCGCAAACGTGTCGCGCTCGCCGCGACCTTCGTCAACGACCCCGAGATCCTGCTGATGGACGAGCCGTTCTCGGCGCTCGACGTGCAGACCCGGGCACTGATGTCGGACGAGCTGCTGGAGCTGTGGGAGGGCACGGGCGCCTCCGTCGTGTTCGTCACCCATGACCTCGAGGAGTCCATCGCCCTGGCCGACAAGGTCGTCGTCATGACCGCCGGGCCAGCCACCGTCAAGCACGTCTTCGACATCGACCTGCCGCGGCCGCGCAAGGTCGAGTCCGTGCGCCTGGAGCCGCGGTTCATCGAGATCTACCGCGAGATCTGGGAGTCCCTCGGCGAAGAGGTCCGCATCACCCGTGAGAGGGGCGCCGCCCATGTCGCCTGAGGTACTCAGCACACCGGTCGTCGACACCGTCAAGACCCCGGACCGCACCCACTCACGCGCGCGTGCCGCCCGTAGGCGCAGGATCGTCGTCACGGCCACCCGTGTCCTGCTGCTGGTCGCCTTCCTCGGCCTGTGGGAGGTGTTCTCCCGCGCCAAGGTCATTGATCCGTTCAACTTCTCGATGCCGTCGAAGATCTGGGACCAGATCTGGACCTGGGTGACCCACGGGACCGCGCTCGGCTCCCTGGGCGAGCAGATCTGGTACACGCTCTACGAGGCGCTGCTCGGCTGGGTGCTCGGCGTGGTCGCCGGTGTCGTGCTCGGCATCGCCCTCGGGCGGATCCGCTTCCTCGCCGATGTCCTTGGTCCATACATCAAGGTGCTCAACTCGATGCCGAGGATCATCCTTGCCCCGATCTTCCTGATCTGGTTCGGCCTCGGCCCCGCCTCCAAGGTCGCCTCGGCCGTGGTCCTCGTCTTCTTCCCGGTCTTCTTCAACGCCTTCCAGGGCGCTCGCGAGGTCGACCGGAATCTGGTCGCCAACGCCCGCATCCTGGGGGCCGGCGACCGCCGGGTGACCCTTCAGGTGGTCATCCCGTCGGCCACCGCCTGGATCTTCACCAGCCTCCACGTCAGCTTCGGCTTCGCGCTCATCGGCGCCATCGTGGGCGAGTACATCGGCGCGACCAAGGGCATCGGCCTGCTCGTCGCGCAGTCCCAGAACACCTTCAACGCGGCCGGTGTCTACGCCGCCATGGTCATCCTCGCCGTCGTGGCGCTGGCGGCCGAAGGGCTGCTCACCTTCGTGGAGCGCCGCGTCTTCCGCTGGAAACCGGCGAACTCCTAGCCCCGGCCGCCCACTTGGGCCCGCCGTTTCCTCTTCTCCCGCACCGCCCCCTCCCAAGGACGTGAACCGCATGCGCAAGTCCGCCAGATACACCACGCTGGCCGCCGCCGGCCTGCTCGCCCTCTCCTCCCTCACCGCCTGCGCCAACGACGCCGCCTCCACCACCTCCACCGGTTCCGGCGGCAAGGGCGACGGCAAGGGTACGAAGGTCAAGATCATGGTCGGCGGTCTGGACAAGGTCATCTACCTGCCGGCGATGCTCACCCAGCGGCTCGGCTACTTCGACGCCGAGGGCCTCGACGTGGAGCTGCTGAGCGAGCCGGCCGGCGTCCAGGCCGAGACCGCGCTGGTCTCCGGGCAGGTGCAGGGGGCCGTCGGCTTCTACGATCACACGCTGGATCTGCAGACGAAGGGCAAGTCCGTGGAGTCCGTGGTGCAGTTCTCGCACGCGCCCGGCGAGGTCGAGATCGTCTCCAACAAGGCGTCCGGCGACATCACGTCCCCCAAGGACTTCAAGGGCAAGAAGCTCGGTGTCACCGGCCTCGGCTCCTCGACCGACTTCCTCACCAAGTACCTCGCCGTCAAGAACGGCGTGAAGGTCAGCGAGTTCACGCCGGTCGCCGTCGGCGCGGGACCGACCTTCATCGCGGCGCTGCAGAAAGGGGCCATCGACGGCGGTATGACGACCGACCCGACGGTGGCGACGATCCTGGACAAGAAGGCGGGCAAGGTTCTGCTGGACATGCGGACGCCGGAAGGGTCGCAGAAGGCGCTCGGCGGCCCGTACCCGTCGTCAAGCCTGTACATGCAGACGGACTGGGTCAACGGTCACAAGGAGACAGTGCAGAAGTTGGTCGATGCACTCGTCAAGACTCTCAAGTGGATGTCCACGCACAGCGCTTCCGAGATCGCCGCCAAGATGCCCGCCGACTACTCGCAGGGCAACAAGACGCTCTACACCGAGGCCATCAAGAGCACGCTGCCCATGTTCACCGACGACGGCGTCATGCCCACCAACGGCCCCGAGACGGTCGAGAAGGTGCTCAAGGCGTTCAACCCCAACATCAAGAACGCCTCGGTGGATCTGAGCAAGACGTTCACTACCGAGTTCGTGGAGAAGGCCGCGGGCTGAATCCGTATGTAGGTGGGGGTACGGCCTCTTCCCCCGCCCCCACCCGGCCGTGCCCTCAGGCGCGGGCCGCCCAGACGTAACGGTGTTCAGGGCGGCCCGCGTCGCCGTACTTCAGCGTGAGTCGGGCCCGTCCGGTGCGTTCCAGGAGCTTCAGATAGCGCTGGGCGGTCTGGCGGCTCACCCCGGTCCGGTCGGCGATCTCCTGGGCGGACAGCGGGCCTTCGGCGTTCATCAGGGAGCGGCGCACCAGTTCGGCGGTGGTGGGGGAGTGGCCCTTGGGCAGCCCCGGTTCCGACGGCGCGGACAGGGCGCCGAAGATACGGTCCACCTCCGCCTGTTCCGCCTCGCCGCCGCCGTCCAGCGTGCGGCGCAGTTCTGCGTACGCCTCCAGCTTGGCGCGCAGGCCCGCGAAGGCGAACGGCTTCACCAGGTACTGCAGCGCTCCGTGCCGCATGGCGGCCTGAACCGTCGTCACGTCCCGGGCAGCCGTCACCATGATCACGTCCGTCTGGTGGCCCCGCCTGCGCATCTCCTGGACGACCGCGAGGCCGGTGTCGTCCGGCAGATAGTGGTCCATGAGGACCAGGTCCAGCCGGGGCAGTTCCTCCAGCCGGTGCAGTGCCTCCGCCGCGCTGTGCGCCTCGCCCGCGACGTGGAAGCCCGGGACCTTCTCCACGTAGGCGGCGTTGACCTGCGCGACCCTGGTGTCGTCGTCCACGACCAGGACCTCGATCATCGGGACTCCTCCTTGACGGGCGTGTCCGTGGCCGTGCTCAGGACCGGCTCCGGTGCCGGCTCGGCGAGCGCCTCCGGCAGGACGACGGTGAACTCCGCGCCGCCACCGTTCGCCTCGCGCACGGTCGCGCTCCCTCCCTGCCGCTCGGCGAGCCTGCGCACCATGGACAGGCCGATGCCCCGCTTGCCGTGGGCGGGCGGCTCCTTGGTGGACCAGCCCTCGGTGAAGACCAACTCGCGCTGTTCCTCCGGTATCCCGGGCCCTGTGTCCCGCACTCTGAGGACCGCGGTACGTCCCTCGGCGCGCAACTCGACCTCCACGCGCGCGTGCGGCGTGGCCGCCACCGCGTCGAGCGCGTTGTCCACCAGGTTGCCGACGACGGTGACGAGCCCCCGCGGGTCGATCAGCCGGTCCGGCAACCGTGTGCGGTCCGACACCCACAGCGCGACGCCCCGCTCGGCGGCGACCGTTGCCTTGCCCACCAACAGGGCGGCCAGCAGCGGGTCGTGGATCTTCTCGGTGACCTGCTCGGCGGTGGCGCGGTGGTCGCCGACCACCTCACCGACGAACTCCACCGCGTCGTCGTACATCTCCAGTTCGAGCAGTCCCAGCAAGGTGTGCATACGGTTCGCGTGCTCGTGGTCCTGGGCGCGCAGGGCGTCGATCAGCCCACGGGTCGAGTCGAGTTCCCGGCCCAGCTGTTCCAGCTCGGTTCGGTCGCGCAGCGTGGCCACGGCGCCCCCGTCGTCGGTGGGCATGCGGTTGGCGACCAGGACACGCTGGCCGCGGACGGTGAGCAGGTCGGTGCCGGTCACCCGGCCGGCCAGGATGTCCGCCGTACGGCCGTCGCCGAGCGCCTCGTCGGGAGACATGCCGACGACCCCGTCGTCGATGCCGAGCAGGCGGTGCGCCTCGTCGTTGAGCAGGCGGATGCGGCCGGTGCGGTCGAGGGCGACCACCGCCTCCCTGATGCCGTGCAGCATGGCCTCGCGCTCTGCCAGCAGCGCCGAGATGTCCGAGAAGGCCAGGTCGCGGGTCTGCCGCTGGACCCGGCGGGAGACGAGCCACGCGGCCAGCGCGCCGACGGCCAGGGCGCCGCCGGCGTAGGCGAGCAGGCCCGGGACGGCGCTGATGAGCTCCGAGCGGACGCTGTCGTACTTGATGCCCACCGAGACCGCGCCGATGATCTTGCCGTGGACGTCGCGCAAAGGGACCTTGCCGCGGGCCGAGCGGCCCAGGGTGCCGCTGTCTATCTCCCTGACCTGCTTGCCGGCCAGGGCCTCCTTGGGGTTGGTCGAGACGACCTTGCCGATCTGCTGCACGTTGGTGTGCGACCAGCGCACACCGTGCCGGTTCATCACCACGATGTACTCGGCGTGGGTGGCCCCGCGGATCCGCTCCGCCTCCTTCTGGACCGGCCCGTCGGCGGTCGGGGCGGTGTGCTGGAGGTCCTTGGCGATCTGCGGCTGCTCCGCCGTGGTCTGGGCGATGGCCAGGGCGCGGTTCATCGCCTCGTCGTCCAGTTGTTTGCTCAGCGGGGCTAGGAACAGCCCGGTCGCGAGCACCGCGACCCCTGCCGCGATCGAGACCTGCATCAGCAGCACCTGCGAGAAGACACGCTTCGGCATGCCGAGACGCAGGCGACGTGCGGGGGGAGTGGGGCTCATACCCACGACCGTACGCGGACGTGCGGGAGCCGCCGTAGGGGGTGTGGCATGGATCTCTTGATCAATGCTGAAGGAGCAGGTTGACGGGTTGATCGTCCCGGTCAACTCGCGATGGCCGTCGCCGTCACCAGCTCGCGTACCTCGACGACGTCCATACGTGCCGGTGAGCCCAGGATCGACGAACCGCAGCTCTCCGGGCGGGGCGGGGCGGACGCGCCCTGGGCGACGACGACCCGCCAGCGGCGTCCGTCCGCGTGGGCGACGGTCACCTCCCAACGCGGGGCGGCGCCGTTCGTCGCCACGACGCTCAAGGCTTCCGCCGCGTACTCGCCGACCGCTGTACGCACGGCCAGTTCGGCCGCCTGACCGGGCCGTTCCCACGCGGAGTTACCGCGGCACCCCGCCACGACGATCCGTCCCTCCTTGACGCCGTGCAGGGCGTCCTTGACGGCATGGGCCTCGGCGCGGCCGTAGGCGTAGCCGTACGGCAGGACGAGCAGCGTGGGCGAGAAGCGATGTCCACCCAGATGGGTGACCTCCCAGACGCCTTCCACTCCGGAGGAGGCGAGCTCCGCGGCCAGCGGGCGGCCGAGCAGCGCGCAGCAGCGGTCGCGCTTGCCGTTGGTGCAGACGAGCGCGAGCGGGTCGTCCGTGTGCGGCCGGGCCCCGAGGACCGAGTCGAAGCCGCGGTGCTCGCCCCGGCCCAGTGCGCCGAAGTCGAGGCCCAGCAGGTCGCGCGGCTCGCTGACCGTGGCGGAACGCAGCCAGACCCGGCCCGGCACGGTGTGGGCGGCGTACACCTGCCGCACGGTGGGAGTGCCGCAGTCGGCATGGCGGCCGGGGCGGCGGATGAGCGCGACCCGCACGCCCGTGCCCATCGTGGCCGCCTCCAGGGCGCGGCCCACCGCCGGGTCCAGATGGCTCGCCGTGAGCGCCTTGGCGCCCCAGGGGCCCGGCTGCTCCAGCAGCAGCCAGGTCCGCGCGGTGGCCGCGGTTCCCGCCAGAGGCTCGTCCAGCTCCTGGGACGCGGTTGAGCACGTACTCACAGAGGTGAGCCTAACCTGACTTGACTGGGTGTGACGTCCGGGGGGCCCGCGACCTACTCCGGCAGGGGCTGCGGCGGTTTCGGACCCACGTAGTGCCCGCTCGGGCGCATGCGCAGCGGACGTTCGCCGTACTCCTCCAGCGCGTGCGCGATCCACCCTGCCGTACGGGCCACCGCGAAGATCGTCTCGCCCGCCGTCGCCTGCATGCCGCTGGAGGCCGTGAACACGGCGAGGGCCAGGTCGACGTTGGCGTGCAGCGGGGTGTGCCGGGCGGTGGTGGCCACGATGTCGCGTGCCGCCGCCAGGGCGGGAGCGGCCCGCGGGATGTCCTCCAGCAGACCGAACAGGACACGCGCGCGTGGGTCCTCGCCCGGATAGAGCCGGTGGCCGAGGCCCGGGATACGACGGCCGGCGCGCAGCTCGTCGGCGATCACGGGGGCCGCGTCACCCTCGTCGAGCACGTCCATCAGCAGCCGGTGGGCGACTCCGCTCGCCGCCCCGTGCAGCGGGCCCTCGAGCACGCCGAGCCCGGCGGAGACGGCCGCGTAGGCGTGGGCGCGGGCCGAGGCGGCGACGCGCACCGCGAGGGTCGAGGCGGCGAGGTCGTGGTCCACGAGCAGGGCGAGGGCGGTGTCCAGCACCCGCAGCGAGGCCTCGTCGGCGTCCCGCCCGGTCAGCCGGGCCCAGAGCCGGTGGGCCAGCGGGCCCTCGTCCCGGTGGCCGCGCCGGGTCGGCAGAGCGGCGACCAGCGTGGGGATGAGGGTGCGCGCGGTGCCCAGCACGGCGTCCTCGGAGAGGTCGAAGCGCAGCGGGTCCGCGACGGCGGCGGCGATCGCCGCCACCCGCAACCGGTCCGTGGGGCCGGTGTGTTCGGGCAGCGCGTCGACGGCGCGGCGGGCCGTGGCGACGGAGGACTCGGGGGCCGTGAAGGTGATGCCGTGGTGCAGAGTGCCGGTCCACAGCCACTCGGCGACCTCTTCGTAGGAGTGGCGGGTGGCCAGTTCGGTGGCGTCCACACCCCGGAAGTAGTACCGGTCCGACTCGATGAGTGTGATGCGGGTGCGCACGGACAGTTCGCCGCCGGAGGCCGGAGTCCCGCCGCTGTCCCGCCTGTTGCGCCGGGCGAGTGCCTCCACCTCCGCCGCCTCGAAGGTGCTGCCCCGGCCGCCGGGCACACGGCGGCTGCTGAGCTGGCCGCGGCTGACGTAGGCGTAGACCGTCTCGGGCTTCACGCCCAGCAGTTCGGCGGCTTCCTTGGTTGTCAGCCGTCGGTCGGCGTGCCCGGGGGAGGGCTCTTGATCGTGCATGGGGGTCACCGTATCGGCCTCGCGACGTGTGGCTTGATGCATTGCCTGAATTGATCTGTGTTGGAACCTAGATTGATTTAATCAATATTGACAGGGGTTGAGTCAAGCATGGACAGTCGAATCAAGTCCAGGGAGGAAATCATGTCCGTCAAGTCCGTCAAGTCCGTCAACAGGTCATCAGCGGCCACCGTCGACGTACCCCGCGGCCTCGCCGGCGTCGTCGTCACCGATACCGAGATCGGGGATGTCCGGGGCCTGGAGGGCTTCTACCACTACCGCCAATACTCGGCCGTCGAACTCGCGCAGACCCGCGGCTTCGAGGACGTCTGGCATCTCCTGGTCCACGGGGAACTGCCGGACGCGGCACGGCGTATGGCGTTCGCGGCCGAGACGGCGGCGCTGCGTCGGCTGCCCGACGAGGTGCGGGAGGTGCTGCCTGCGATCGCGGCCGCGAGCGGACGGTCCGGTCCGCTGGCCGGCATGCGTACCGCGCTGTCGCTGCTCGGGGCGGCGAAGGGGTTCCGGCCGGTGTACGACATCGACGCGGACGAGCGGCGGCGCGACACGCTGGCAGCGGCCGCCGCCGTACCGACCCTGCTGACGGCGCTCCACCGGCTGGGCCGGGGGCTGGAACCGGTGGAGCCGCGGGACGACCTGTCGTTCGCGGCGAACTACCTGTACATGCTGACGGGTTCGGAACCGGACGCGAGGCGGGCCCGGGCGGTCGAGCAATACCTGATCTCAACCATTGACCACGGTTTCAACGCGTCAACATTCACCGCGCGTGTCATCGCGTCCACGGGTGCGGACGTGGCGGCTTGCCTGGTCGGAGCGGTGGGGGCGCTCTCGGGGCCGCTCCACGGTGGTGCTCCCAGCCGGGCGCTCGACACACTGGACGCGATCGGCACGCCCGATCGTATCGATCCCTGGATCCGGGAACGGGTCCTCGTCGGCGACCGCATCATGGGTTTCGGGCACGCCGTGTATCGCACGGAGGACCCGCGCTCCCGGATGCTCCGCGAAGTGGCCCAAAGCTTCGGCGGTCCTCGCGTGGAATTCGCGGTGGAGGTCGAACGCCGGGTGGAGGCCATACTGGCGGAGCTGAAGCCCGGTCGCGAACTCCATACGAACGTCGAGTTCTACGCGGGCGTGGTCATGGAACTGTGCGGGCTGCCCCGCGAGATGTTCACACCGACCTTCGCGGCGGCGCGGGTGGTTGGCTGGAGCGCCAACATCCTCGAACAGGCCCAGGACCGAAAGATCATCAGGCCGACGGCGCGGTATGTGGGACCGGGGGCGCCGGTGAAGGTACCGGAGGCGGTCTGAGAGACACATGTGGCCTGGTGTCGTTCTGGCGCCAGGCCTCATCGGTGTCGATCGAGCAGGAGCGGGGTGCCGGACTACTCGCAGGATGGTTCCCGGCTCTGACCGTGGTTGCGAGCGGCCGGGGTCTCGAACGGGGCGGAGCTGGGTACAGGCGCCCGTGACGGAGATCAGGCGTCGGGGATGTCCGCCTTGGCGCGGATCAGAGTCTCCCGACTTACGATGACGATGTGCTCGTAGTCGGCTCGGGAGGCGTCTGCGGGCAATTCCCGCTCCAGCGCCTCGGTGGCCTCGGTGCCGATGACAGCGAAGTTGCCGTCGCTCAGTTCGAAGATGTCCGGGCAGTTCGCTCCTGAGGCACTGCCACGGGCACTCGGAGGCACACCGATGCGGCGCACGATCTTCAAGGGGTACCGGTCCTTACACAAGATGTGGGCAGAGTGGTGTGGAGCACGTTACTGGGACTGTCGATGCACGTGCGTCTGCATCGAGGAAAGTCACTCGAAGAGCGCTGGTGATTCGTGTGTTTACCGGTCCCCTGTTTACCGGTCCTCGGGAGATCCACCGGTCGGCGGGTCGCCGACCACCCACCATTCGTCAGTGTCGGAGTCTTCGATCTCCCTGACGAGATCGTCGACGATCCGCCCGAGCCTCGCCTCGTCCGAGGACGACTTCAAGGTTGCGCGCTGCCCCTGGGAAGCATCCCAGTACTCGCGCATCAGCGGGTTCTGGAACAGCTCGCGCGCGTGCCCGTAGAACTCCTGCTGGTCGACGATCCCCGCCCGGTACAGGTGGTACAGGTTGGTGTACCACGCATTGGCGTAGAAGTACTGACGTCGCTTCGCTTCCGGAATGTTCGCGTCGTAGGTGTCGATCACGGCGGCAAGGGAGGGATCATCGATCGCCCTGGACAGCAACTCCCAGTGCATGCGTTGCTGGTGGGCCAGGGCCCTTCTGCGAGCGGCCAGTTCCTCGAGCTCAAGGCGCTTCACCTGCAATTGCTCTGCTTCCAGTCGCCGTCGACCGGCGGCCAGAGTCAGCCCGGCGGTGGCGAGCATGAGGCTGGCCGCGGCGAGGCTCAGCCTCCTCGCGGCAGTGTTCCGTGTGGCCATGTCAACCCCCGAATCAGGCGGCCGTCCGCCGGTCGTCGGGGTGCGGGTCGACTGGAGGGGACCGGCGAGCGGTGGGCGGCGCTTGCCGTCTCCCAGGGTGCCGAGCGGCTCTGATCGGCGGGGGAGGCGGAGAGGAGGCGCATGGAGGGAAGCGAGGGTCGCACACTCCGGCGCCTTCCCCAACGTCTGCCCCGCAAGTGCTGCTAACAATCGTTCACTTCGCAGTGATTCTTCCGGCTCGTATCCTGGTCCGGCATTCAAACCTCGTACGTGCGCCGCCAGCGCGATCCGGCGCACACGGCAGTGTGAAAGAGGTCGTACGTTGCGTCAGCCGAGCCCCGGACATCGGCAGATCCCGGTCGTCGTACTCGCCGGATTCCTCGGCTCGGGGAAGACCACGCTCCTCAACCATCTGCTGCACCGCAGCGGAGGCAGTCGGATCGGGGCGATCGTCAACGACTTCGGGGCCATCGAGATCGACGCGATGGCCGTGGCCGGGGCCCTCGGCGACTCGACCGTCTCACTCGGCAACGGCTGCCTGTGCTGCGCGGTCGACGTCAGCGAACTCGACGGCTATCTCGACCGGCTGGCCGCGCCCTCCGCCGGTATCGACGTCATCGTCATCGAGGCAAGCGGGCTCGCCGAGCCCCAGGAGCTGGTGCGGATGGTGCTGGCCTCCGAACATCCGGGGATCGTGTACGGCGGGCTCGTCGAGGTCGTCGACGCCGCCGAGTTCGACGACACCCGCGCCAGGCATCCCGCGATCGACCGGCATCTCGCCCTCGCCGATCTCGTCGTCGTCAACAAGGTCGACCGGGCGGAGGAAGAGGGGCAGAGGGTTCTGCGGCTCGTTCGGTCGCTCGTCGATCGCGCCGCCGTCGTGGCGGCCACCTACGGCCGCGTCGACCCGGAGTTCCTCTTCGACTGCCGGCCGAGCGAGGAACGCGTCGGGCAGCTCTCCTTCGACGATCTGCACGGTCACGACGCGCACGGACATGACGAGGACGGACACGACGACCAAGGGCACGACGAACACGGACGCGGGGAGGACGGGCACGCCGAGGACGGGCACGCCGCGCATCCGCACGCCGGCTACGACAGCCTGTCCTTCGCCGTCGAAACGCCCATGAACCCACGCCGGTTGATGGCGTTCCTCGACAGCCGGCCTGCGGGGCTCTACCGGATCAAGGGGTACGTCGACTTCGGCGCGTACGACGTCCGCAACCGTTACGCCGTGCATGCCGTGGGGCGCTTCCTGCGGTTCTACCCGGAGCCGTGGCCGGCCGGCGCCCCACGCCTCACCCAGCTCGTCCTGATCGGCTCCGGCATCGACGCGCCCGCCCTCGGCAAGGAGCTGGAGGCCAGTACGAGCGACGCCCCGCACACCGCCGACGAGCACGGCATGTGGGGCGTCCTGCGGTACGTCCAGGATCCCGGCGAGCAGGACCCCGCGTTCTAGACCGGGCCCGCCACCACGGCCACCGTCTTCGGCAGGGACACGCCCGAGCCGTCGCGGCGCGGGTCGATCTCCGGCAGGTCGGCGGGGGTGCCGTTCTTCTGGGCCGCCTTGGCCGGCGTGGCGCCCGCCCAGGCCAGCGACAGGCAGTCCTCGCCCTTGAGGAACCGCTGGCAGCGGACACCGCCGGTGGCGCGGCCCTTGCGCGGGTACTGGTCGAACGGGGTCAGCTTGGCCGTCGTCTGGACCGAGTCGTCGAGCGTGCCGCGGGAGCCCGCCACCGTGAAGACCACCGCGTCCGCCGCCGGGTCCACCGCCGTGAAGCAGATGACCTTCGCTCCGTCGGCGAGCTTGATGCCCGTCATGCCGCCCGCCGGACGGCCCTGCGGACGCACCTGGGCGGCCTGGTAGCGCAGCAGCTGGGCGTCGTCCGTGATGAAGACCAGGTCCTCCTCGCCGGTACGCAGCTCCACCGCGCCGACGATCCGGTCGCCCTCCTTGAGGGTGATGACCTCCAGCTCCTCCTTGTTGGACGGGTAGTCGGGGACCACACGCTTGACGACGCCCTGCTCGGTGCCGAGGGCCAGACCGGGGGAGGACTCGTCGAGGGTGATCAGACAGACCACCGTCTCGTCGTCCTCCAGGGAGAGGAACTCCGCGAGGGGGGCTCCGCCCGCGAGGTTCGGGGCCGCCGCCGTCTCCGGCAACTGCGGGAGGTCGACGACGTTGATCCGCAGCAGGCGGCCGGTGGACGTCACGGCGCCGATCTCTCCGCGGGCCGTGGCCGGGACCGCGGAGACGATCACATCGTGCTTCACGCGCCTGCCGTCGGCGTCCTCCGGGAAGGGCTCACCGTTCGCCGTGCGGGCCAGCAGCCCGGTCGAGGAGAGCAGCACCCGGCACGGGTCGTCCGCGACCTGCAGCGGTACGGCGGAAGCCGTGGCGCCGGAGGACTCCAGCAGGACCGTACGGCGCTCGGTGCCGAACTTCTTCGCCACCTGCGCCAGTTCGTTGGAAACCAGCTTGCGCAGCTCCGCGTCCGAGTCCAGGATCCGGGTCAGCTCCGCGATCTCCGTGTTGAGCCGCTCCTTCTCCGACTCCAGCTCGATGCGGTCGTACTTGGTGAGGCGGCGCAGCGGCGTGTCGAGGATGTACTGGGTCTGGATCTCCGAGAGCGAGAAGCGCTCCATCAGGAGTTCCTTGGCCTGCGCGCTGTTCTCGCTGGAGCGGATCAGCCGGATGACCTCGTCGATGTCGACCAGGGCCGTGAGCAGCCCCTCCACCAGGTGCAGCCGGTCGCGGCGCTTGGTGCGGCGGAACTCGCTGCGGCGCCGGACGACGTCGAAGCGGTGGTCGAGGTAGACCTCCAGGAGCTCCTTGAGGCCGAGGGTGAGGGGCTGCCCGTCCACCAGGGCGACGTTGTTGATGCCGAAGGACTCCTCCATCGGCGTCAGCTTGTACAGCTGCTCCAGGACGGCCTCCGGCACGAAGCCGTTCTTGATCTCGATGACCAGGCGCAGGCCGTGCGCGCGGTCGGTGAGGTCCTTGACGTCGGCGATGCCCTGGATCTTCTTCGAGCCGACCAGGTCCTTGATCTTGGCGATCACCTTCTCCGGACCGACCGTGAAGGGCAGTTCGGTGACGATCAGGCCCTTGCGGCGGGCGGTGACGGTGTCGACCTCGACGGTGGCGCGCATCTTGAAGGTGCCGCGGCCCGTCTCGTACGCGTCCCGGATGCCGGCGAGCCCCACGATGCGGCCGCCGGTGGGCAGGTCGGGGCCCGGGACGTGCTTCATCAGGGTGTCCAGGTCCGCGTTCGGGTAGCGGATCAGGTGGCGGGCGGCCGCGATCACCTCGCCGAGGTTGTGCGGCGGCATGTTCGTCGCCATACCGACCGCGATGCCCGAGGCGCCGTTGACCAGCAGGTTCGGGAAGGCGGCGGGCAGGGCGACCGGCTCCTGCTCCTGGCCGTCGTAGTTCGGGGCGAAGTCGACCGTGTCCTCGTCGATCGACTCCGTCATCAGGCTCGTCGCCTGCGCCTGGCGGCACTCGGTGTACCGCATCGCGGCGGGCGGGTCGTCGTTGCCCAGCGAGCCGAAGTTGCCGTGGCCGTCGACGAGCGGCACGCGCATGGAGAAGGGCTGGGCCATGCGCACCAGGGCGTCGTAGATCGACGCGTCGCCGTGCGGGTGCAGCTTGCCCATGACCTCGCCGACCACGCGCGCGCACTTCACATAGCCGCGGTCCGGACGCAGGCCCATCTCGTTCATCTGGTAGACGATGCGCCGGTGCACCGGCTTGAGGCCGTCGCGGGCGTCGGGCAGGGCGCGGGAGTAGATGACCGAGTACGCGTACTCGAGGAAGGAGCCCTGCATCTCGTCGACGACGTCGATGTCGAGGATGCGCTCCTCGAACGAGTCGTCGGGCGGCGGGGTCTTCGTGCTGCGGCGGGCCATCGCTGCCGGCTCCTCTTTTCTGGTCGCTCGCCTACGGGTCGCTCACGGCCCCTTCGGCTCACGCTTGCTGAAGCATGAACGGGATCTGACGCCACCATTGTGGACCGCTGCACTGACAACGCGGGCCAGGACCCGGTGCGGGCGGTCCGGTCCGCCGGTGCGGGCACCATCGGGCGCGGCTGCCCGCAGGCTACGCGATCCGCTGTGGGCGTACGTCGTCCGGGAACTTCGCCGCGGCTCCGCACGCTTGCATACAGTGGCAGGACCGGCAGCAAAACCGCGGTGTCAGCCACCGCATCGGCGATCGAAGGGACGTACATGCCCATGGGTCACACGGCCACAGACCAGGCAGGCACCGGGGGCCTGACAGCGACCGAGCACCGCCTGGCCAACGGCCTGCGCGTGGTGCTCTCCGAGGACCACCTGACCCCGGTCGCGGCGGTGTGCCTCTGGTACGACGTCGGCTCGCGTCACGAAGTCAAGGGCCGAACCGGCCTTGCTCACCTTTTCGAGCACCTGATGTTCCAGGGCTCGGGACAGGTGAGGGGCAACGGCCACTTCGAGCTGGTGCAGGGGGCCGGCGGCTCGCTCAACGGCACCACCAGCTTCGAGCGCACCAACTACTTCGAGACCATGCCCGCCCACCAGCTGGAGCTCGCCCTCTGGCTGGAGGCCGACCGCATGGGCTCCCTGCTGGCCGCCCTGGACGACGAGTCCATGGAGAACCAGCGGGACGTCGTGAAGAACGAGCGCCGGCAGCGCTACGACAACGTCCCGTACGGCACCGCCTTCGAGAAGCTGACCGCCCTCGCCTACCCGGAGGGCCACCCCTACCACCACACCCCGATCGGCTCGATGGCCGACCTGGACGCGGCGACGCTGGAGGACGCGCGCGCGTTCTTCCGCACGTACTACGCGCCCAACAACGCCGTGCTGTCGGTCGTCGGCGACATCGACCCCGAGCAGACGCTCGCCTGGGTGGAGAAGTACTTCGGCTCCATCCCCTCCCACGACGGCAAGCCCGCCCCCCGGGACGGCACCCTGCCGGACGTGATCGGAGAGCAGCTGCGCGAGGTCGTCGAGGAGGAGGTGCCCGCGCGCGCGTTGATGGCCGCCTACCGGCTGCCGCACGACGGCACGCGCGCGTGCGACGCGGCCGACGTGGCGCTGACCGTCCTCGGCAGCGGCGAGTCCTCCCGCCTCTACAACCGGTTGGTACGGCGCGACCGTACGGCCGTCGCGGCCGGCTTCGGCCTGCTGCGGCTCGCCGGGGCGCCCTCCCTGGGCTGGCTGGACGTGAAGACCTCCGGGGACGTCGAGGTCCCGGTGATCGAGACCGCCATCGACGAGGAGCTCGCCCGGTTCGCCGAAGAGGGCCCGACGGCCGAGGAAATGGAGCGCGCGCAGGCCCAGTTGGAGCGCGAGTGGCTGGACCGGCTCGGCACGGTCGCGGGCCGCGCCGACGAACTGTGCCGTTACGCCGTCCTGTTCGGCGACCCGCAGCTCGCCCTGACCGCCGTCAAACGCGTCCTGGAGGTGACCCCGGAGGAGGTCCGCGAGGTCGCCGCGGCCCGCCTGCGCCCCGACAACCGCGCGGTGCTGGTGTACGAGCCGGTCTCCGCGGAGGTCGCCGAGGACGCCGATCCGCCCGAAGACCCCGAGGCCGAGGCCACCGTCGAAGCCGGCGACAAGAACGAGGAGGCGGCCAAGTGACCGAGCTCGCCGCGATGGAGTTCCACCCGCAGCCCCAGGCGGGCGAGGCCCGGCCCTGGGCGTTCCCGGCGCCGACACGCGGGGCGCTCGGCAACGGCCTGACCGTGCTGCGCTGCCACCGCCCCGGCCAGCAGGTCGTCGCCGTGGAGGTCCTGCTGGACGCGCCCCTGGAGGCCGAGCCGGCCGGCTTCGACGGCGTCGCCACGATCATGGCGCGCGCCTTCTCCGAGGGCACCGACAAGCACTCCGCCGAGGAGTTCGCCGCCGAACTGGAGCGCTGCGGCGCCACCCTCGACGCGCATGCCGACCACCCCGGCGTCCGGCTCAGCCTGGAGGTTCCGGCCTCCCGACTGGCCAAGGCGCTCGGTCTGCTCGCCGACGCCCTCAGGGCGCCCGCGTTCGCCGACAGCGAGGTCGAGCGGCTGGTCCGCAACCGCCTCGACGAGATCCCGCACGAGCTGGCCAACCCCTCCCGGCGTGCCGCCAAGGAGCTCTCCAAGGAGCTGTTCCCGGCCGGCGCGCGCATGTCGCGCCCGCGCCAGGGCACCGAGGAGACCGTCGAGAAGATCGACGCGGCGGCCGTGCGCGCCTTCTACGACCGTCACGTCCGGCCGGCCACGGCCACCGCGGTGGTCGTCGGCGACCTCACCGGGATCGACCTCGACGCCCTGCTCGGCGAGACCCTCGGGGCGTGGACGGGCTCCAGGGCCGAGCCCCGCCCGGTGCCACCGGTGACGGCCGACGACACCGGGCGCGTGGTCATCGTGGACCGTCCCGGCGCCGTCCAGACGCAGCTGCTCATCGGCCGCGTCGGGCCCGAGCGGCACGACCGCGTTTGGCCCGCGCAGGTCCTCGGCACGTACTGCCTGGGCGGCACCCTCACCTCCCGCCTGGACCGCGTCCTGCGCGAGGAGAAGGGCTACACCTACGGAGTGCGGGCCTTCGGCCAGGTCCTGCGCTCCGCCCCGGACGGCACGGGCGCGTCGATGCTCGCCATCAGCGGCTCCGTCGACACCCCGAACACCGGCCCGGCGCTCGACGACCTCTGGAAGGTGCTGCGCACGCTCGCCGAGGGCGGCCTCACGGACGCCGAGCGTGACGTCGCCGTGCAGAACCTCGTCGGGGTGGCGCCGCTGAAGTACGAGACGGCGGCGGCCGTGGCAGGCACGCTGGCCGACCAGGTCGAACAGCACCTGCCGGACGACTACCAGGCGACGCTGTACCAGCAGCTCGCCGCGACCGGCACCGTGGAGGCCACCGCGGCGGTCGTGAACGCCTTCCCCGTCGACCGGTTGGTGACCGTCCTGGTCGGGGACGCGGCGCAGATCAAGGGGCCCGTAGAGGCTTTGAACATCGGTGAAGTGACCGTGGTGTCCGCCGAGTAGCGGCACACGGGCGTGGCGGGGCCCTGGTGACGGAAGCGTCACCAGGGCCCTCTTATGTCCGAATTGAAGGAAGAATGAAGGAGAGTGGGCCGTTTGCTCTGTGGGATGCGCTACAAACACCCTGATCCGTTTGGGAATTGAAAGTGGCCCCGCTTAGCGTCGTCCGGGCTGTCCGTCAGGCAGTGCGCCGCACCCGCGGCACCGGACAGTCATCGCCGAGTCCCCGTACGGCGCGAGCCAGGGGAGCCGGGGACCCATCGCAGTCCCTGGGGTGAATCGGACGCCCACGCGCGTAGCGAGGGTGTCCGTAGGAGACCTTCCTGCTCCGAACCCGTCAGCTAACCCGGTAGGCGAGAGGGAAGGAAAGGAACAGCCTGTACATGGCGTTCATGTGCGCCACCGGGAAGCACCGTCGTCCCAGCCGGATCAAGCGCTCCACCGCCCAGGCCGCCGGCGTCGCGGCCCTCGCCACCACCGGTGTCATCGGTGCCCTCGCGGCCCCCGCGCTCGCCGCCGACAACGCGGCCGGCGCCGTCGAGCAGACCGGTCTCACCCCCGTCATCACCATCGGCGACTCGATCGCCGCCAAGATCGACGCGCAGGCCGACGCGCAGAAGCAGGCCGCCGAGATGGCCGCCCGCAAGAAGGCGGCCGAGGAGGCCGCGCGCAAGAAGGCCGAGGCGGAGGCGAAGAAGGCCCGCGAGGCCAAGGAGCGCGCCGCCCGCGAGGCCGAGCGCAAGCGCCTCAACACCTTCGTCGCCCCGATCTCGAACTCGTACGTCTCCACGGGCTACAAGGCCAGCAGTTCCCTGTGGTCCTCGGGCAGTCACACCGGCATCGACTTCCACGCCGCGACCGGCACCACCGTGCACGCCGTCGGCTACGGCACGGTCGTGCAGACCGGCTGGGGCGGTGCGTACGGCAACCAGATCGTGATCAAGATGAACGACGGCACGTACACCCAGTACGGCCACCTGTCGTCCATCGGTGTCTCCGTCGGCCAGAAGGTCGTCACCGGCCAGCAGATCGGCCTCTCCGGCTCGACCGGCAACACCACCGGGCCGCACCTGCACTTCGAGGCCCGTACGACGCCGGAGTACGGCTCCGACATCGACCCCGTCGCCTACCTCCGCTCGCACGGCGTGAACGTCTGACGGAGGATCGCGAGATCCCGCGAAGCCCCGGCTCCCCGAGCCGGGGCTTTCCGCGTTTCAGTCGTCCCGCTGTCCAAAAAATATCCATGGATTCCGGTCCGCCGTCGGAAATTCCCGCCCTTTGCAATAGAGTCACTGGACACACGTCCATGGTCGACGTTTCACGGGGATTAAGGCGGAGGTCGGACATGCGTATTCCGGCGCACTCGGTGTGCACGGCCATCCGGGACGACATCGTCGCGGGTGTCTACGAGCGCGGCAGCCGCCTCACCGAGGAACTCCTCGCCCGCCGCTACGGCGTCTCGCGCGTCCCCGTCCGCGAGGCCCTGCGCACCCTGGAGGCCGAGGGCTTCGTCGTCACCCGGCGGCACGCGGGCGCGTGCGTCGCGGAACCGACCGAGCAGGAGGCCTCCGACCTGCTGGAGATGCGCCTGCTGCTGGAGCCGCTCGGCGCCTCCCGGGCCGCCCAGCGCCGCACCGAGGCGCATCTGAAGGTGCTGCGCGGCCTGGTCAGACTGGGCCAGGAGCGGGCCAGAAGGGGCAACAGCGAGGATCTGCGCTCCCTGGGCGGCTGGTTCCACGAGACGCTCGCCCAGGCCTCCGGCAGCCCGGCCATGACCTCGACGCTGACCCAGCTGCGTCACAAGATCGCCTGGATGTACGCCGTGGAGGCGCCCGCCGATCCGGTGGAGTCCTGGGCCGAGCACGGGGCGATCGTCGACGCCGTGGCGCGTGGCGACGGCGAACGCGCGCGGGCGGTCACGGCACTGCACACCGAACGCTCGACCGCCGCGCACCGGCTGCGATTCGGGAGCCAGGAGCGGGCGAACGGTGTGAGGAACTCGCAACATGCCGTAAACATGCCGAGCCTGCGGCATTAACACGGACGCCGTATACAAAGAGGAAAGAATTCGCGGGGGCTATTTCACGCTGCCCGCCGCCGGGAATTCCGAACCCCCGGCCCAGAAAATGCGAAGGGCTCGCCCGGAAATTCGGACGAGCCCTTCCGTGGTGCCGTGGTCAGACGGTCTCGGGAAGCTCCTCGAGCCCCTCGGAGACCAGCTTGGCCAGACGGTCGAGGGCCGCGTCCGCGCCCTCGGCGTCGGAGGCGAGGACGATCTCCTCGCCGCCCTGGGCGCCCAGGCCCAGAACCGCCAGCATGGAGGCCGCGTTGACGGGGTTGCCGTCGGCCTTGGCGATCGTGACCGGGATACCTGCGGCCGTGGCGGCCCGGACGAAGATGGAAGCGGGGCGGGCGTGGAGGCCCTCGGCCCAGCCGACGTTGACGCGGCGCTCAGCCATGTGATGCTGCCCTTCGGTGTTCAGGGTTGTCTAGACCAGTTTCCCACAACGTGAGGCTGCTCCGGAGAGGCTCGCGCCCCTCCGGGGTGAGTCGTCGGGCCGCGGCCTCGGCCCGACGTCCGTCCCTCGCGCTGCTTGGTTGTCGTCCACAGACTGCCTCGCGCCGTTGTCGGACGCGAGCCGTACGCTGGGGCCCATGCAGACCTCGTCGGACCGGCACGAGTACCCCGCCCACTGGGAAGCCGACGTGGTGCTGCGCGACGGCGGCACCGCGCGCATCCGCCCCATCACCGTCGATGACGCGGAGCGCCTGGTCAGTTTCTACGAGCAGGTGTCGGACGAGTCGAAGTACTACCGCTTCTTCGCGCCCTACCCGCGACTGTCCGCGAAGGACGTCCACCGCTTCACGCACCACGACTTTGTGGACCGGGTGGGACTCGCGGCCACCGTCGGCGGCGAGTTCATCGCCACCGTACGCTACGACCGCATCGGCGCCGACGGAACGCCCGCGTCGGCGCCGGCCGACGAGGCCGAGGTCGCCTTCCTCGTCCAGGACGCCCACCAGGGCCGCGGCGTCGCCTCCGCCCTCCTGGAGCACATCGCCGCCGTCGCCCGCGAGCGCGGCATCCGCCGCTTCGCCGCCGAGGTGCTGCCCGCCAACACCAAGATGATCAAGGTGTTCACGGACGCCGGCTACACCCAGAAGCGCAGCTTCGAGGACGGCGTCGTCCGCCTCGAGTTCGACCTCGAACCCACCGACCGCTCCCTGGCCGTCCAACGCGCGCGGGAGCAGCGCGCCGAGGCCCGGTCCGTACGGCGGCTGCTCGCGCCCGGCTCGGTCGCCGTCGTCGGCACCGGCCGTACTCCCGGCGGCGTGGGCCGCGGCATCCTCGACAACATCCGGGACGCGGGCTACGCCGGACAGCTGTACGCCGTGAACAAGGCGTTCGGCGAGGACCTGAAGGAACTCGACGGCGTCCCCGCCCACCGCTCCGTGCGGGACATCGACGGACCCGTCGACCTCGCGGTCGTCGCCGTGCCGGCCGAGCACGTCCCCGAGGTCGTCACCGAGTGCGGCGAGCACGGCGTGCAGGGGCTGGTCGTCGTCTCCGCCGGCTACGCCGAGAGCGGGCCGGACGGACGCGAACGCCAGCGCGAACTCGTCCGGCACGCACGCGCGTACGGCATGCGGATCATCGGCCCGAACGCCTTCGGCGTCATCAACACCTCCCCGCAGGTACGGCTCAACGCCTCCCTCGCCCCCGAGATGCCCCGCGCCGGCCGCATCGGCCTGTTCGCCCAGTCCGGCGCCATCGGCATCGCCCTGCTGTCCCGGCTGCACCGGCGCGGCGGCGGCGTCACGGGCGTCACCGGGGTGTCCACCTTCGTCTCCTCCGGCAACCGCGCGGACGTCTCCGGCAACGACGTCATCCAGTACTGGTACGACGACCCGGACACCGACGTCGTCCTGATGTACCTGGAGTCCATCGGCAACCCCCGTAAGTTCACCCGCCTCGCCCGGCGCACGGCCGCCGCCAAGCCGCTGGTCGTCGTCCAGGGCGCCGGTTCCGCACCGCAGGGGCACGCCGTACGGGCGACGCGGCTGCCGCACGCGACCGTGTCCGTGCTGCTCAGGCAGGCCGGGGTGATCCGGGTCGACACCATCACCGAGCTGGTCGACGCGGGGCTGCTGCTCGCCCGCCAGCCGCTGCCGAGCGGACCCCGGGTGGCGATCCTGGGCAACTCCGAGTCCCTGGGGCTGCTGACGTACGACGCCTGTCTCTCCGAGGGCCTCCGGCCGCACCGCCCGCTCGACCTGACCACCGGTGCCACGGCCGGCGACTTCCACGCTGCGCTGCTGCGGGCCCTCGGGGACGACTCCTGCGACGCGGTGGTCGTGACCGCCATCCCGGCCATCGGCGAGGCCTCCGTGGCCGACGCGGAACTGGCCCAGGCGCTGCAGTCGGCCGCCGACCAGATCCCGGGCAAGCCGGTCCTCGTCGTGCATGTCGAGCTCGGCGGGCTCGCGCAGGCGCTGTCGGCGGCGGCCGGCACCGCGCCCGAGCCGGACGCCGCGGCCACCGGAGCCCGCAGGCTGCGCCCCTCGCAGCAGCTGCCCGCCCCGGTCCCCGCCCGGCAGCCCGCCGCCCCCGCCGCCCCCGACGCCACCCCCCGGCTCATCCCGGCCTACCCGGCCGCCGAACGCGCGGTGCGGGCCCTCGCGGAGGCCGTGAAGTACGCGCAGTGGCGGCGCGAGGCCGCCGAGCCCGGCAGGGTGCCCGAGTACGACGACATCGACGAGAAGGGCGCGGCCCGCCTCATCGACGGCATGCTCGCGCGCGGACAGGGCCTCACCCTGGGCACCGAGGAGACCTGCGAGCTGCTCGGGCGCTACGGAATCGCCGTCCGCCGGGCGACCCCCGCGTTCACCCCGGACGACGCCGTCCGGGCCGCCGGCGAGCTCGGCTACCCCGTCGCCCTGAAGGCCACTGCCCCGCACCTGCGCCACCGCGCCGACCTGGGCGGCGTCCGGCTGGACCTGGCGGACGAGGAGCAACTGCGCCGGGCGTACGCCGAGTTGACCGGCCTGTTCGGCAAGCCGGAGGAGCTGCGGCCGGTCGTGCAGTCGATGGCGCCCCGGGGCGTCGACACGGTCGTACGGGCCGTCATCGACCCGGCCGCCGGCGCCGTGCTGTCCTTCGGGCTGGCGGGGGCGGCCTCCCAGCTGCTCGGCGACATGGCGCACCGGCTGGTCCCGGTCACCGACCGCGACGCGACCTCTCTGATCCGGTCGATCCGGACGGCCCCGCTCCTGTTCGGCTGGCGCGGCTCGACCCCCGTCGACACGCCTGCGCTGGAGGAACTGCTGCTGCGCGTGTCCCGGCTCGTCGACGACCACCCCGAGGTCGTCGCGGTCACCCTGGAGCCGGTCGTCGTCGCCCCGCGTGGCCTGAGCGTTCTCGGCGCCTCCGTGCGCCTCGCGCCCCCGCCCGCCCGCGACGACCTCGGCCCGCGCACGCTTCCGGTGTACTGAACCACCCCTGAGCGGTGCCTCGCAGTCAGTGCGCCCCCGTAGGATGGACGCCATGGCCAAGACCAGTACGACGACCCAGGGGCTGCGTGCGGCGATCGAGCGCAGCGGCTACTACCCGGCCCTCGTGGCCGAGGCGGTGGAGGCCGCCGTGGGCGGCGAGCCCATCCGGTCGTACCTGGTCCACCAGGAGACGACGTTCGACCAGAACGAGGTGCGGCGGCACGTGACCGTGCTCGTCCTCACCGGCAACCGCTTCATCGTCAGCCACACCGACGAGCAGGCCGCCGACAGCACCTCCCCGACGCCGTACGCGACGACGTCGACGGAGTCGGTGAAGCTCGGCCGGATCTCGTCGGTCGTGGTCAGCCGGGTGGTCGCCAACCCCGAGCAGTACGCGCCGGGCGCCCTGCCCCGCGAGGTCGTGCTGACCATCGGCTGGGGCGCCGTCTCCCGTATCGACCTCGAGCCCGCCGCCTGCGGAGACCCCAACTGCGAGGCCGACCACGGCTACACCGGCAACTCCACCGCCGACGACCTCAGCCTGCGGGTCAGCGAGGCCGGGGACGGCCCGGAGACCGTGCGCCAGGCCCTCGCCTTCGCGCAGTCCCTCTCCGAGGCGACCGCGGACACCACCCGCTGAGATGGTCCACGCCCCCTGGGACGCCCACCCCGAGCCCCTCTCCGTCGATTCCGCGCCCCTGCCCGAGTACGGCAGCGGCTCCCTCGCCGACCTCCTGCCGACCCTGGCCGCCGGCATGGGCGTACCGGACACGAAGGCCGCGATCGCCGAGCTGACGCCCGCCGACCGGAACTGCGTGTTCCTGATCGACGGCCTCGGCTGGGAGCAGCTGAAGGCGCACCCGGACGAGGCGCCCTTCCTGACCTCGCTGCTCGGCAGCTCGCGCGGTGGCACCGGACGCCCCCTGACCACCGGCTACCCGGCGACCACCGCCACCTCCCTCGCCTCCGTCGGCACCGGCCTGCCGCCCGGCGCGCACGGTCTGCCCGGCTACACCGTGCGCGATCCGGCCACCGGCGAGCTGATGAACCAGCTGCGCTGGCAGCCCTGGACCGCACCGCAGGTCTGGCAGCCGTACCCCACTGTCTTCCAGCTGGCCCACCAGGCGGGCGTGCACGCGGCCCAGGTGTCCTCGCCGACCTTCGAGAGCACCCCGCTGACCAAGGTCGCGCTCAGCGGCGGAACGTTCCTCGGCAGGCTGTCCGGAGAGGACCGCATGGACGTCGCGGCCGAACAACTGGCCGCCGGCGACCGCTCGTTGGTCTACACGTACTACGCCGAACTGGACGGCGCGGGCCACCGCTACGGCGTCGACTCCGACACCTGGCGCGGCCAGCTCATGCACGTCGACCGGCTCGTCCAGCGCCTGGCCGAGCAACTCCCGCCGCGCAGCGCGCTGTACGTCACCGCCGACCACGGCATGGTCGACGTGCCCTTCGACGAGCAGCACCGCATCGACTTCGACGAGGACTGGGAGCTGCGCGCCGGAGTGGCCCTGCTCGGCGGCGAGGGCCGCGCACGGCACGTCTACGCCGTCCCCGGCGCCCAGAACGACGTCCTGACCTGCTGGCGCGAGGTGCTCGGCGAGCAGTTCTGGGTGGCCTCGCGCGACGAGGCCATCGCGGCGGGCTGGTTCGGACCACGGATCGACGAACGGGTGTACGCCCGCCTCGGTGACGTCGTCGCGGCCGCGCGGGACGATGTCCTGATCATCGCGTCCGAGCGGGAGCCGAAGGAGTCGGCGATGGTCGGCAACCACGGTTCGATGACCCCTGCCGAACAGCTGGTCCCCCTGCTCGAAGTACGCTCCTGAAGCCCGTACGCCGTCCCGTTCGCCGAAAGGTGCTCAACCACCCATGCCCGAGCTGGTGTTCTTCTCCGGAACGATGGACTGCGGGAAGTCGACCCTGGCTCTCCAGATCGAGCACAACCGCTCGGCGCGCGGCCTGGCCGGAATGATCTTCACTCGGGACGACCGCGCCGGCGAGGGAAAACTCTCCTCGCGGCTGGGCCTGGTGACGGACGCGGTTGAGGTCGAGAACGGACAGGACCTCTACGCCTACCTGGTCGACCATCTCTCCCAGGGCGGCCGCGCGGACTATGTCATCGCGGACGAGGCGCAGTTCCTGGCGCCGGAGCAGATCGACCAACTCGCGCGCGTGGTCGACGACCTGGGCCTCGACGTCTACGCCTTCGGCATCACGACGGACTTCCGCTCGAAGCTCTTCCCGGGCTCCCAGCGCCTCGTCGAGCTCGCCGACCGCGTCGAGGTCCTCCAGGTCGAGGCGCTGTGCTGGTGCGGTGCCCGCGCCACGCACAACGCCCGCACGATACGCGGGGAGATGGTCGTCGAGGGCGCCCAGGTGGTCGTCGGGGACGTCGACCGGTCCGACACCGTCGGTTACGAGGTCCTGTGCCGCCGGCACCACCGCCGCCGGATGACGGCGGCCACGGCCCGTGCGGCGGCCCTCTCTCCGGACGTGCTGCCGGTGTCGTCGGCCTGAGCGGCCGCCGACCGCGCTCAGTGCGCGCTCTGCACCAGGGAGAAGCGGGCGCCCTCCGGGTCCGACACCGTGGCCACACGGCCGTGGGGCGTGTCGTGCGGGGCCTTCAGGACGTGGCCGCCCAGGTCGGTCAGGCGGTCGGCCGCCTCGTGCGTGTCGGCCACCTCGAAGTACGTCAGCCAGTGGGGGCCCCGGTCGCGGGGGAGCGCGTGGCCGACGCCGTGGATGCCGGCCACCGGGCGGCCGTCGACGCGCAGGGTGACGTAGTCGGAGTCGGCGGAGACGACCGGCTCCTCCTCGAAGGCGAAGACGGTCTCGTAGAACTTGGCGACGCTCGCCGACTCGAAGGTGAGCAGTTCGTTCCAGGCGGGGGTGCCGGGGACGCCCGTGAGCGCCGTGCCGAGGTGCCGGGCGGCCTGCCAGACGCCGAAGACGGCGCCCGAGGGGTCGGAGCCGATGGCGAGACGTCCGGCCTCGTCGGCGTCCAGCGGCCCGACCCCGATCGTGCCGCCGCACAGCCGTACCGTCTCGGCGGTCAGGTCCACGTCGTCCGAGGCGAGATACGGCGTCCAGGCGATGGGCAGATGGCGGTCCGGGGGCAGTTGGCCGATGCCCGCCACCTCGTGGCCGTCGAGCAGGGCGCGGGAGTACGGGCCCAGTTGCCGGGGGCCGGGCTCGAACTCCCAGCCGAACAAGGAACCGTAGAAGTCCTGGGTGGCCGTCAAACCGTGCACCATCAGGCTCACCCAGCAGGGCGTACCGGGTGTTTGCCGAGCGTGCGTCTCGGTCATCGTCACTCTCTCCTCGACTCCTCGCGGTGGCCGTGTCGCTTCCGCTGTCCGGATCCCCGTGCCGATGCTCGCACCAGCCGTGCCACCGCGGGCTCCGGGCGCGCCGCGAGGCGCACGGCCCCGTGCCCGCAGAATGCCCGGTGTGCGGTGTCCCGTCCGGTCCCGGGCGATGGCCGACGGGTGTCGATCGGTTGTACGGCAAGTGCCCGAGCCCGTACGCCTCGTGATCGGGCCTGTCCGGCGGAGCAGAGTAGCCGGACATGGACGACGCGGCCACCCCGTGCGCGAGGATGGGGGCCATGAACGCCATCATCTCCGCAACCGAACTCGCGAGCGACCTGACCGGCCCGAACCCGCCGGTCCTGCTCGACGTCCGCTGGCAGCTCACCCTGGCCAAGGCGGCCGGCGAGCCGCCTTTCGACGGCCGTGCCGCGTACGCGGCCGGGCACATCCCCGGTGCGGTCTACGTCGACCTGGACACGGAACTCGCCTCCGCGCCCGGCGAGCGTGGCCGGCACCCGCTGCCCGACCTCGAGGTCTTCGGTGCCGCTGTGCGCGGGGCGGGCGTGTCGGCCGGGACGCCGGTGGTCGTTTACGACGGCGGGCAGGGCTGGGCGGCGGCGCGCGCGTGGTGGCTGCTGTGCTGGACGGGTCACCCGGACGTGCGGGTCCTCGACGGCGGCTTGCCGGCCTGGGAGGGGGCGCTGGAGACGTCGGCACCGACACCGGTCGAGGGTGACTTCGAGCCGGCGCCGGGCGACGCCGGGTTCCTGGACGCCGACGGGGCGGCCGCGCTGGCGCGGTCCGGCGTCCTGTTCGACGCGCGGGCGGGGGAGCGGTACCGGGGGGACGTGGAGCCGATCGACCGGGTCGGCGGACACATCCCGGGCGCGGTGTCGGCCCCGACGAACGAGAACGTCGGCCCCGACGGACGGTTCCTGCCGGCCGAGCAACTGGCCGAGCGCTTCAAGGCGCTGGGGGCGGGCGACGGTGCGGCCGTCGGCGTGTACTGCGGCTCGGGCGTCTCGGGGGCGCACGAGGTGCTCGCCCTGGCGGTCGCCGGGATTCCGGCGGCGCTGTACGTCGGGTCCTGGTCGGAATGGTCGTCGGACCCCTCGCGCCCGGTCGCCGTGGGACCCGATCCGCGATAGGGCCACGAAACAGAGGGCCGCGCCCGGACGGCGCGGCCCTCATGCTCGTACGACCGACTACTCCTGCTTCTTGCGCCGCGTCCCGAACACGATCTCGTCCCAGCTCGGGACCGCCGCCCGGCGGCCCGGGCGGACGCCGTCGGCCTCCGCCTGGCGGTCGGTGGCGCCGATGAGACGGTCGCGGTGACTGCCGACGGAGCGTGGCATCAGGACGTCCGCGTAGGCGGAACCGGCCGAGGCCGCCGGAGCCGGGGGCTCCTCCGCCTCGGGCTCGGCGACGGGCTCCTCCGGCGGCGGGGGCGTCTCGGACGGGCGCTCCGGGACCACCAGGTCGCCGCGGAAGCTCGGTACCGCCTCCAACAGGCTGGTCAGCGAGTCCCGTTCACCTGCCGTGCTCTCCTCCGCCGGTTCGGACGCCTGCGCGGGCAGGCTCGGGCGGTCGAGGGCGCGGTCCAGCGGGCGGTCGCGCGGCAGCCGGGCGATACGCGGGACGAAGGGGAAACTGGGCTCGGGCGCGGCGAGGTCCTCGGACTCGCCGATCAGCGAGCGCGCCTCCTCGTCGACGGCCTGGACGAGCCGCCGGGGCGGGTCGTACGTCCAGCTGGCCGAGTGCGGTTCGCCCGCGACCCGGTAGACCAGCAGGACCTCCCAGGTGCCGTCGTCGCGGCGCCACGAGTCCCACTGCACCGTGTCCTTCTCGGCGCCGCGCAGCAACAGACGCTCCTGGACGGCCTCGCCGAGCTGGGGCCCCGCGGCGTTCTCGCCGGGGCGGCGGACGGGGGTCTTGCGGGCCCGCTCGGCCATGAACGCGCGCTCGGCGAGGACGGGGCCCTCGAAGCGGCGTACCCGGTCGACGGGGATGCCCGCGAGCTGCGCGACTTCCTCCGCGGTGGCACCGGCGCGTATACGCGCCTGGATGTCGCGGGGACGGAGATGGCTTTCGACCTCGATCTCGATCTGACCGAGGCGGGGACGGTCGCCGCGGACTGCCGCACGCAGCCGTTCGTCGATCGGAAGCGTGTACTCCGTAGAGTCGGCAGCCTTCAGCACCAGCCGTGTGCCGTCATTGGAGACGGCCACGACACGCAGTTCGGGCATGGGGACCTCCCGGGTGGTGCCTGCCGACGTCACGTGCGTCGCTGCTTCCGCTAGTCGAGTGTGGCCTGCCCGGGTGCAGCCTGCCACAACCTTGCCGAGTTGCCCGGCGTGTCGGGCACGGGCCCGGGAACGCCGTTATGGCACGGTTACCTATTCGCAACGCTAAGTGACCAACTCCGTCACCCTGTGCAACGAGCCCCCTCCTGGCGGTCCAGCAAGGCTCCGGACGCCCTGGCGGGAGACCGGACCCAGGGCTCGCAACAGTACTCCATTTGGACCACGTGCGTGGATTGGCGCGCCACCCAATATCTGGCAAGGCGTGTGCCCCGGCCGCCTGTTGAGCGGTTCAGGGATCTTGGAAGTGGCGTACCTCACGCAACCGTCAGAAACGGAACCAATGACCGCGCACCGCTCTAGGCCCCCAACACCCGCCGCAGGTAGTCGTTCTGGAACCGGCGGTCCGGGTCGAGCCGGTCCCTCAAAGCGGTGAACTCGCCGAACCGCGGGTAGACGCCGGCGAAGTACTCGGCGTCCCGGGTGTGCACCTTGCCCCAGTGCGGGCGGCCCTCGTGGGCGGTGAGGATGCGCTCCGCGGCGGTGAAGTAGGCGTGGTACGGCGTGCCCTTGAACATGTGGACGGCGACATAGGCGCTGTCGCGGCCGGACGCGGTGGACAGGGTGATGTCGTCGGCGGGGGCGGTGCGCACCTCGACCGGGAAGCTGACCCGGAGGCCGGAGCGGTCGACCATCGCCTTCAGTTCGCGCAGCGTCTCGGCCAGGGCCGCGCGCGGGACGGCGTACTCCATCTCCACGAAGCGCACCCGGCGCGGCGACGTGTAGACCTTGTACGGGATGTCCGTGTACGTGCGCGCGGACAGGGCCTTGCTGGAGATCCGGGCGATCGTCGGGATCGACGCCGGGGCCGCGCGGCCGACCCACTGGGCCACCTGGAACACGCCGTTGGAGAGGAACTCGTCCTCGAACCAGCCCGACACCGGCGGCACCGGCTTCTCCGGGCCCGCGCTGCGGTTGTTGCGCTTGGTGTTGGTGTTGCCGGTGTGCGGGAACCAGTAGAACTCGAAGTGCTCGTTCTCGGCCCAGAGCTGGTCGAACTCGGCGAGCACCTTGTCGAAGGGCATCGGCTCCTCGCGGGCCGTGAGCAGGAAGACCGGCTCCACGGCGAAGGTGATCGCGGTGACGATGCCGAGGGCGCCCAGGCCGATCCGGGCGGCCGCGAAGACCTCCGGGTTCTCCTTCTCGGAGCAGGTGAGGACCGTGCCGTCAGCGGTGAGCAGCTCGAGTCCCTTGATCTGGGCGGCGATCGAGGCCGACTCACGGCCCGTGCCGTGGGTGCCGGTGCTGGTGGCACCGGAGACCGTCTGCTCCATGATGTCGCCCATGTTGGTCAGCGACAGGCCCTCGCGCGCGAGAGCCATGTTGAGCCTCTTGAGCGGGGTGCCGGCCTCCACCGTGACGGTCATGGCATCACGGTCGATATCGCGTATGCCGGTCAACAGTTGAGGGCGGATCAACACACCGTCGGTGGCCGCGATGGACGTGAAGGAGTGCCCGGTGCCGACCGCCTTGACGGTCAGCCCGTCCTCGGCCGCCCGGCGTACGGCCGCGGCCAGTTCCTCCACGGAGGCCGGCGTGACCTCCCGCGCGGGTCGGGCGGAGACGTTGCCGCCCCAGTTACGCCACGTGCCGTTCTTCCCGCTCGCTGTGCTGCTCAACGGTGCCTCCCCGACGCGGAGCCGGCCTGCTGAGCCGGCGGTACCCCAGGAAACCGACCGCGACCGCGACGGCCCCGGACACCGCCGGGACCCCGTACCCGGCTCGCGCCCCGGCCGCGTCGATGACCCAGCCGGCCACGGAGGAGCCGAGCGCGACGCCGACCGCGAGCCCGGTACTGATCCAGGTCATGCCCTCGGTCAACTGCGCGCGTGGTACGTGCTCTTCGATGAGGGACATCGTGGTGATCATCGTGGGTGCGATGGACAGGCCCGCGACGAAGAGCGCCACGGCCAGAAACGGCAAGTTTCCGACCAGTAGGAGGGGGATCATACTCACGGCCATCGCGCATATGCCCAGCAGCCAGCGGCGCTGCGGCGTCCCCGTGAAGCGCAGCAGCCCGAACACGATCCCGGCCGCGCAGGAACCGGCCGCGTACAGGGCCAGGACCACGCTCGCGGCCCCCTTGTGGCCGCGCTCGTCGGCGAAGGCCACGGTGACCACGTCCACCGCCCCGAAGATCGCCCCGGTCGCCACGAAGGTGGCCACCAGGACCTGCAGTCCCCGCGCGCGCAACGCCGAGCCGCCGCCCTGGTGCTCGCGCGGGTGCGGGGCGGGCTCGGTGGCCCGCTGGGATGTCAGCCAGAAGACGCCGACGGCGAGGAAACAGGCCGCGAGCAGCGGTCCCGCCTCCGGGAACCAGGCGGTCGACAGCCCGATGGAGACGATCGGCCCGAAGATGAAGCACACCTCGTCGACGACCGACTCGAACGAGTACGCGGTGTGCAGTTGCGGCGTCCCCCGGTACAGGGCGGCCCACCGCGCGCGGATCATCGCGCCGAGACTCGGTACGGACCCGACGCCGGCCGCGCACAGGAACAGCACCCAGTCCGGCCATCCGAAGCGCGCGGCGAGCAGCAGCCCGGTCGCCGAGGCGAGCGCCACGAGCGTGGCGGGCCGCAGCACGCGCCGTTGCCCGTGCTGGTCCACCAGCCGCGAGATCTGCGGCCCGATCGCCGCCGCGGCCAGCGCGATGGTGGCCGACAGGGCGCCCGCGAGGCCGTACCGCCCACTGATCTGGGAGATCATCGTGACCACGCCGATGCCCATCATCGACAGCGGCATCCGGCCGACGAACCCCGCGGCGGAGAAGCCCTTGGAGCCGGGGGCGGCGAACAGGGCGCGGTAGGGGCTGGGCACGGCGGGCTCCGGATCAGGAGAGGGACGGCGGCGCGGTAAGGCGCGAATGCGGCTGATACAGCTTACGAGTCGGGTCAACCCCATGCACCCGGCCGGAAAGCCCGCGCAACCGGGACGGACCGTGCGGGAACCCGGCCGGACACCCCGCCGTTTCCCGGCTGTCAGTACCGGATGACAGGATCGACCCATGCCAGACGCGCTCGACGCCACCCCCTACGACGCCCTGCTCCTGCTCTCCTTCGGAGGACCCGAGGGCCCCGACGACGTGATCCCCTTCCTGGAGAACGTCACGCGCGGGCGCGGGATCCCCAGGGAACGCCTCAAGGAAGTGGGCGAGCACTACTTCCTGTTCGGCGGGGTCAGCCCGATCAACGACCAGAACCGCGCCCTGCTCGACGCCCTGCGCAAGGACTTCGCGGACCACGGCCTGGACCTGCCGGTCTACTGGGGCAACCGCAACTGGGCCCCATACCTGACGGACACCCTGCGCGAGATGGCCGCCGACGGCCGCCGCCGGATCCTGGTGCTGGCCACCAGCGCCTACGCCTCGTACTCCGGCTGCCGCCAGTACCGCGAGAACCTCGCCGACTCCCTCGCCGCCCTTCGGGCCGAGGGCCTCGACCTGCCGAAGGTCGACAAGATCCGGCACTACTTCAACCACGAGGGCTTCGTCGAGCCCATGGTCGAGGGCGTGCTGAAGTCCCTCGCCGACCTGCCCGAGGACGTCCGGGACGGCGCCCACATCGCCTTCTCGACCCACTCCATCCCGGTCGCCTCCGCCGACACCTCCGGCCCGGTCGAGGACCACGGCGACGGCGGCGCGTACGTCGCCCAGCACCTGGACGTGGCGAAGCTGATCGCCGAGGCGGTCCGCGAGCGCACCGGCGTCGACCACCCCTGGCAGCTCGTCTACCAGTCCCGCTCCGGCGCCCCGCACATCCCGTGGCTGGAGCCGGACATCTGCGACCACCTCGCGGAGCGGCACGCGGCCGGTGTACCGGCGGTGGTGATCGCCCCCATCGGCTTCGTCTCCGACCACATGGAGGTCCTGTACGACCTCGACACGGAGGCCAAGGCCAAGGCGGAGGAGCTGGGCCTGCCCGTGCGCCGCTCGGCCACCGTGGGCGCCGACCCGCGCTTCGCCGCCGCGATCCGCGACCTCGTCCTGGAGCGCGCGGCCGTCGAGCGCGGCCAGGCCGTCACCCCCTGCGCCCTCGGCGCGCTCGGCGCGAGCCACGGCCTCTGCCCCGTCGGCTGCTGCCCCGCCCGCGCCCCGCACCCGGCCGCCGCGGGCGCCGACAGCCCCTACGCGTGAGGAGACCCGTGACCGACGCCCTGCACAGGGAACTGCTGGAACTGGCCCAGGAGGCCGCCCGCCGCGCCGGTGAGCTGCTGCGGGACGGCCGCCCGGCCGACCTGGCGGTGGCCGCGACCAAGTCGAGCCCCATCGACGTCGTGACCGAGATGGACATCGCGGCGGAGAAGCTGATCACGGACCTGATCTCCGCCCGCCGCCCCGACGACGGCTTCCTCGGCGAGGAGGGGGCCTGCGTCGAGGGCACCAGCGGCATCCGCTGGGTGGTCGACCCGCTCGACGGCACGGTCAACTACCTGTACGGGCTGCCGACCTGGTCGGTCTCCATCGCCGCCGAGCAGGACGGCGAGGCGGTCGTCGGAGTCGTCGCGGTACCGATGCGTGGCGAGACGTTCCACGCGGTCCGCGGCGGCGGGGCCTGGGCGACGGGCGCCTGGGAGGGCGAGCGCGCGCTGGCCGTCCGCCCCTCGCCGCCGCTCGACCAGGCCCTGGTCTCGACCGGCTTCAACTACGTCCTGGAGGTCCGCAAGCACCAGGCCGAGGTGGCCCACCGGCTGATCCCGCTGCTGCGGGACATCCGGCGCGGCGGCTCGGCCGCGGTGGACCTGTGCGACCTGGCGGCCGGCCGCCTGGACGGCTTCTACGAGCGCGGACTCAACGCCTGGGACCTCGCGGCCGGGGACCTCGTCGCCCGGGAGGCGGGCGCCCTGACCGGTGGACGCCCCGGAGAGCGCCCGGGACGCGATCTGGCGGTGGCCGGCAGTCCCGGGGTCTTCGAGCCCCTCCAGCGGCTGCTGGAGGATTTCGGCGCCTGGCACGACTGACGGGTCCGGCCACTGCGGCCGGTCCGACCCGGACATGCAGCGGGCCCCCGGCGCTGGATTCGCCGGGGGCCCGCTGTCGCTCGGGAGTGGATCGCTCCTGAGCGATCAGACGCTATGCGCCAACTTCCACACCGTGCTCGGCGGCAAGGCGGCGCAGGTCGTCGAGTTCGCCCTGCTCGACCTCGACGAGGAAGTCGTCGCCCTCGTCGCGAGCCCGCGTCAGGTCGGACTCGGTCGCCTTTATGCGCTGCAGAAGTCCTGCGGTGAATGCGTCCATGCTGCGCCCCCTCGTCCTGGGTCGTGGGTCGGTGGCACGGGGGTGTGCCGTTCGGAAGGGGCGATCACGTCTCCGGCAGATGCCCAGCGGCACTGCCCTGCTGGGCGGCGACGGTGCCGGGCACCCACACGCCCACTCTGCGGAAAGCGGATTGCGCCGTGCCGCATGGTGTTGCGGCACTAGCAGAGCGTGATCGCGGGGTATGAACCGTCCTCCCCCCGCTTCCTTCCACAGAAACCTCAACCGCCGGAGAAAATCTCGCATTCCCGGGCCTCACACCTGTTCTTCATGTCGAGACCACCTTGCCCTTGATGTTCCGTCCCCCGCCTTACCGCCGACTTACGGCCGAAAAGGGCAGGATGGAGGCACACACTCTTGAAGCACCCTGCCCACACCCCTGCCCGCCTGCCCGTCCGGCACTACGCGGGTGGACCTCAGGAAGGACAAGCGACGTGCGCGTACTCGTCGTCGAGGACGAGCAACTGCTCGCCGATGCGGTGGCCACCGGACTGCGCCGGGAGGCCATGGCCGTCGACGTCGTGTACGACGGTGCGGCCGCCCTGGAGCGCATCGGCGTCAACGACTACGACGTGGTCGTCCTCGACCGCGACCTCCCGCTCGTCCACGGCGACGACGTCTGCCGCAAGATCGTCGAGCTCGGCATGCCCACGCGCGTGCTGATGCTCACGGCCTCCGGCGACGTCAGCGACCGCGTGGAGGGCCTGGAGATCGGCGCCGACGACTATCTCCCCAAGCCCTTCGCGTTCAGCGAACTCATCGCCCGCGTGCGGGCCCTCGGCCGCCGCACCAGCGTGCCGCTGCCGCCGGTCCTGGAACGCGCCGGCATCAAGCTCGACCCCAACCGCCGCGAGGTCTTCCGCGACGGCAAGGAGGTCCAGCTCGCCCCCAAGGAGTTCGCGGTCCTGGAGGTGCTGATGCGTTCCGAGGGCGCCGTCGTCTCGGCTGAGCAGCTCCTGGAGAAGGCCTGGGACGAGAACACCGACCCGTTCACCAACGTCGTGCGCGTCACCGTGATGACCCTGCGGCGAAAGCTCGGCGAGCCGCCCGTCATCGTCACCGTCCCCGGCTCCGGCTACCGGATCTGATCCCCGATGGCCGCAACACCCGCTCTCCCCACGGCACCCCCCAAGCCCACCTGGGACCCCAGGAAGCCCGAACCTCCGTTCCCCTGGCTGCGCCCCACCATCCGCATACGCCTGACCCTGCTGTACGGCGGCATGTTCCTGATCGCCGGGATCCTGCTGCTGTCGATCATCTATCTGCTGGCGGCCCAGGCCCTCCACGAGGGCAGCGGCCAGTCGTTCTCGGTGTCCGGCGCCAATCTCGACATCACCAGTTCCACCTGTCCCGCCGTGAACTCGGCGCCGACGAGCGAGATCAACGCGATCCTCAAGCAGTGCGACGCCGTTCAGCGCCAGCACGCCCTCGACGACCTCCTCAGCCGCTCCCTGCTGGCCCTGCTCGGCCTCGCCGTGATCGCCTTCGCCTTCGGCTACGCGATGGCCGGCCGGGTCCTGGCGCCGCTGGGCCGCATCACCCGCACCGCGCGCGCGGTGGCGGGCTCGGACCTCTCCCGACGCATCGAGCTGGACGGCCCGGACGACGAGCTCAAGGAGCTCGCCGACACCTTCGACGACATGCTGGAGCGTCTGCAGCGGGCCTTCACCGCCCAGCAGCGCTTCGTCGGCAACGCCTCGCACGAGCTGCGCACCCCGCTCGCGATCAACCGCACGCTCCTGGAGGTCCACCTCTCCGACCCGAACGCCCCGGTGGAGCTCCAGCAGCTCGGCAAGACGCTGCTGGCCACCAACGAGCGCAGCGAGCAGCTGGTGGAGGGTCTGCTGCTGCTCGCCCGCAGCGACAACCAGATCGTCGAGCGCAAGCCCGTGGACCTCGCGGAGGTCGCCGAGCAGGCCGTCGACCAGGTGTACTCGGAGGCGGAGGCCAAGGGCGTGGTGATCCGCGGGGAGCAGAAGACCGCGGTCGTCCAGGGCAACGGCGTCCTGCTGGAGCGCATCGCGCTGAACCTCGTACAGAACGCCGTACGGTACAACGTGCCCGAGGACGGCTGGGTCGAGGTCACCACCGAGGTCCAGCACGGACAGGCGGTCCTGGTCGTCTCCAACACCGGGCCGGTCGTGCCGGCGTACGAGATCGACAATCTCTTCGAGCCCTTCCGGCGGCTGCGCACGGAGCGCACGGGCAGCGACAAGGGCGTAGGCCTGGGGCTGTCCATCGTGCGGTCCGTGGCGCGGGCGCACGGCGGACACATCTCGGCGCAGCCACGCGAAGGGGGTGGGCTGGTGATGCGGGTCGCTCTTCCCATCTGAGATCATGGCGCCGACACACGGAGCTTGTTCGCTTTGCGCGGAATTTCCCGGCCGCGCAGCCGGGCACCCCCTGTGTGATCGATCACATGGGCGATTTATCGGCCATCTACTCTCCGTGATCAAGGGGGCCGTCGGAAAGCCGGGAAAATCCTGGTTTTCGGGTGTCTTGATCACGGGAAGTACAGGTTGAGACGCCTTTGAAGAGCGGTAGGCGGACCGTGTACGGTCCCGTTCGCCATCCAAGCCGATCACTCTTGAGGAGTCCGGTTGGGTGTCGATTGAGTAACAGACCTTGATGTGAGGCAAAATCTCCGCCTCGAGGCGGGCACAAGTCCGGCCTCTCACGCGTTACGTGCGCTGGAGACACCCGCAGACACCCAGAGGGGGAGAGCGAAATGGCAACGGATTACGACACCCCACGCAAGACCGACGACGATGTGGACTCCGACAGCCTTGAAGAGCTGAAGGCCAGGAGGAACGACAAGTCCACCTCGGCGGTCGACGTAGACGAGTTCGAGGCCGCCGAAGGCCTGGAACTGCCCGGGGCCGACCTCTCCAATGAGGAGCTGGCCGTCCGGGTGCTGCCCAAGCAGCAGGACGAGTTCACCTGCATGAGCTGCTTCCTGGTGCACCACCGCAGCCAGCTGGCCCGGGAGAAGAACGGTCAGCCGATCTGCCGCGACTGCGACTGAGGACGGGTCGGCCGTGACTGGCTCGACCCCTCCCTGGAAGCGCCGCTCCCCCCTGCAGGGAGCGGACGAAGGGCCGCAGTACGGCCCTCACGGCGTGCGTGACGACGAGCGGGGCCCATCAGGTGCGACACCGGAGACCACGGGGTCCACGGGATCGGCCCCGCTCGAACCTGCGGCAGGCCGGGCCGACCTCCCGGTGCCGGCGCAGGGCGGGAATCCCGCGCCCGTCCCCAGGCGACGGGCCGCGGCGATCCGGGACAAGGCCAGGGAAGGCGTGCGCAAGGGCGGCAGCCGGGCCCGCGCCGGGCTGGCGTACCTCGCCGACCGGATCATCGAGATGGCCCCCCGGGTGCCCGTACGCGACCTCGCCGCCCTCCGCAGGCAGTTCCCGGGCCTCGGACCCGAGCAGATCGCCGACAAGCTCGTGGCGGGCGCCGCGAGCGCCACGGCCACGGTCGGGGCCGGCATCGGAGCGGCGGCCATGCTGCCCGTACCGCCCGCCATGCCGACCGAGCTGGCCGCGGAGATCACCGGCGTGGCCGCGATCGAGCTGAAGCTGATCGCCGAACTCCACGAGGTCTACGGACTGCGACCGCCCGGCAACCTCAAGGAACGCAGCACCGCGTACCTCAACTCGTGGTCGGGGGAGCGTGGCATCGAGGTGACCAAGCCGTCCACCTTCGGCGGGGCCGTCAACAGCCGGATGAAACAGCAGCTGCGCCAGCAGATCATGAAGCGCGTGGTGCGCGACCTGCCGAACCTGATGCCCTTCATGGTGGGCGCCGCGGTGGGCGCGGTCATGAACCGGCGGGACACCAAGAGGCTCGCCGAGCGCATCCGCAAGGACCTGCGCAAGGCCCAGGTGCCGTGGGAGGCGCTGCCCGAGCTGCCGCCCCTGGACCAGCCGGCCCACCCGCTGGAGCTGGAGGACGGCGCCGCGGGCTGAGCGCCCTACGCGACGGCCTCCCGGGCCGCCTTCAGGGCCTCCGCCAGCCGCTCCGGCTCCCGCGTCGACAGGTACAGGTACGGCGTCGGGTCCTCGGGGTCGGTCACGACCACCCGCAGCGCCGTGGGGATGTAGGAGCGCAGCAGCAGGAACGCGCGCGTGTCCGCCTTGTAGGTGCGCCAGGCCCGCGCCTCCTCGCCCTCCAGGACCTCCGTGTCCCCGAGCGCCGTCACCGGGATCCTCGCCTCGCCCGCGATCAGCGAGCCGCCCACCACCCTGATGCGGACCGAGCCGTACGAGCTCGCCATGACAGCCGCGACCGCCGTGCCGCCGACCAGGCCGCCGAGCAGCGGCAGGGTGCCGAAGGGCAGCAGGATCAGGGCGAAGGAGACGCCCACCAGGAAGGAGATCAGCCACCACGAGCGCGGGGCGGTGAGGCGTTCTTCGTAAGGGGCGGTGGAGAGCTGCATGCGGCCAAGCTTGGCATGGTGTCCGGATACGGCGCGGGTCAGGGGTGCCGGCGCGAAGCGCCGTCGAGCAGGGCGGTGGTGGGAGACGGACGGGCGGGTAAGGTCTGCGGCTGTGAGTGGTACTTCAGCAGCTCTCAAGCCTCCCGCCGACGCGGCGAAACCCGTGCGTCATCCTGACGCGCCCGCGCCCGGTGAGCTTCTGGGTGCCCACTACGAACAGTGTTTCGGATGTGGCGGCGGACAGGCTCACGGACTGCACCTACAGGCGCGGGCCGGCGACGGCGTCGGCATCACGGCCGAGTTCACCGTGCAGCCCGCGCACCAGGGCGCGCCCGGCCTCGCGCACGGGGGAGTGCTGGCGACCGCGCTGGACGAGACCCTCGGCTCGCTGAACTGGCTGCTGCGCACGATCGCGGTCACCGGACGCCTGGAGACCGACTTCGTCCGGCCGGTGCCGGTCGGGACGACCCTGTATCTGACGGCCGAGGTCACCGCGGTCGCGGGGCGCAAGATCTACTCCGCCGCCACCGGCCGGCTCGACGCCCCGGACGGTCCGGTCGCCGTGCGCGCCGACGCGCTCTTCATCGAGGTCGAGGTCGGCCACTTCATCGACAACGGCCGACCCGAGGACATCCAGGCCGCCATGAACGACCCGGACGAGGTCCGGCGGGCCCGCGCCTTCGAGGTGAACCCGTGAGCCGTGAGCCCCTGAACGTGCTGATGCGCCGCGTCGACCCCGACGTACCGCTTCCGTCGTACGCGCATCCCGGTGACGCGGGAGCCGATCTGCGCACCACCGAGGCGTGCGAACTGGGGCCCGGGGAAAGGGCCGTGCTGCCCACCGGGGTGGCTGTCGCCCTCCCCGAGGGGTACGCGGCCTTCGTGCATCCACGGTCCGGGCTCGCCGCCCGCTGCGGTGTCGCTCTGGTGAATGCCCCGGGGACCGTTGATGCCGGGTACCGTGGGGAGATCAAGGTGATCGTGGTGAATCTCGACCCGCGCGAGGTGGTGCGGTTCGAGCGCTTCGACCGGATCGCCCAACTGGTCGTCCAGCAGGTCGAGAAGGTCCGCTTCCAGGAGGTGGCGGAGCTTCCCGGCTCGGCACGGGCCGAAGGGGGCTTCGGGTCCACCGGAGGTCATGCCGCGGTGGCCGGAGAGAACAGCACAAGGGGTCAGGCCGCCGACGGCGGCACTACGGGTGGGAATCGATACGCTTCGGTCGTATCCGACCGGGAAGGACAGTGACGTGTTCGGACGTCGCAACAAGAAGGGTGCCGCCGAGGACGCGGCCGGCGAGGCCGAGCAGGTCGTCGACAGTGTCGACGCTGAGGCGGACGACGAAGAGGTCGAGCGCGAGCGGGTGAGGCTCGAGCCCGAGCCGCGGCCCGACGGGCCCTGGGACGACTCCGAGGTGCGCGACCCCGCGGAGGGCCGCGTGGACCTGGGCGGTCTCTTCGTGCCCGGGGTCGACGGCATGGAACTGCGGGTCGAGGTCGCGGGCGACGCGATCGTCGCGGCGACCGTCGTGCTGCGCGACAGCGCCATCCAGCTGCAGGCCTTCGCCGCGCCCAAGCGCGAGGGCATCTGGGGCGAGGTGCGTGAGGAGATCGGCGCCGGCATCACCCAGCAGGGTGGCATCGTCGACGAGGTCGAGGGCCCGCTCGGCTGGGAGCTGCGCGCCCAGGTGCCGGTGCAGCTGCCGGACGGCACGGGTGGTTTCCAGGTCGTGCGGTTCGTCGGCGTGGACGGTCCGCGCTGGTTCCTGCGCGGGGTGATCTCGGGCCAGGGCGCGGTGCAGCCGCAGGCGGCCGGCCTGCTCGAGCAGATCTTCCGGGACACGGTCGTGGTCCGCGGCGAGGGCCCGATGGCGCCCCGGGACCCGATCGTCCTGAAGCTGCCCAACGACGCCCAGATGGTCCCCGAGGGCGTCCAGCAGGAGGAGTCCTCGCGCTTCTCCGGCGGCATGGGCCAGCTGCAGCGCGGTCCGGAGATCACCGAGGTCCGTTAGACAACCGAGCGACAAGGGCCGTACCCCTCGCGGGGTACGGCCTTTTTCCTGCGCGGGCCCTTGACGGTGTATTGGTCCGTACCTATGGTCTCGGCCCAGCGCCTCTGTTCACGGGGGCGCTCGTCGTTCACATACGAGAACGGGGCCCCATTCATGCGTCGCACCGCACTGCTCGTAACCGTCTCCGTACTTGTCGTGGGCATGATGACTTGGCCTGCCCCCCGTCACGCCGAAGCCGCCCCCACCGCCTTCGCGCACCCCGGTGTCACCGTCTCCCGGGCCCAGCTGGACTTCACCCGCGGCAAGGTCGATGCCGGTGCCCAGCCCTGGAAAAGCGCCTTCGACCAGATGATGGCGAGCAAGTACGCCGACCTGAACCGCACACCGAAGCCACGGACGACGGTCGAGTGCGGCTCGTACTCGAATCCGAACAACGGTTGTACCGACGAGCGCCAGGACGCGCTCGCCGCCTACACCGACGCGCTCGCCTGGTACATCACCCGCGACGACCGGTACGCGAAGAAGTCGATCCAGCTCATGGACGCCTGGTCCGCCGTGATCAAGCAGCACACCAACAGCAACGCGCCCCTGCAGACCGGCTGGGCGGGCTCCTCCTGGCCGCGCGCCGCCGAGATCATCAAGTACACGTACACCGGCGGCTGGGCGAACTCAGGCCGCTTCGCGACCATGCTCCGCACCGTCTACCTGCCCGAGGTCATCGGCGGCTCCAACTCCAACGGCAACTGGGAGCTGTCGATGATGGAGGCCGCCGTCGGCATCTCCGTCTTCCTCGAGGACAAGTCGTCGTACGACAAGGCCATGGCGAGGTTCCGCACCCGCGCGGCCGCCTACGTCTACCTCGCCTCCGACGGTGATCTGCCGAAGACCGTGCCGAGCCAGAACCTCGACACCAGGGCGAAGATCGTCGGCTACTGGCAGGGGCAGTCCACCTTCGTCACCGGGCTCACCCAGGAGACCTGCCGCGACTTCACCCACACGGGGTACGGCCTCTCCGCGATGTCCCACGTCGCCGAGACCAGCCGCATCCAGGGCCAGGACCTGTACGGCACCGACGTCGGTGAACGGCTGCGCCAGGCGCTCGGATTCCAGGCCAAGTACCAGCTGGGCGCGGCCGTCCCGAGCCGGCTGTGCGGTGGCTCGCTGAAACTCGGGCTCGGACCGGTCACCGAGGTCGGCTACAACGCCCTGCACAACCGCCTCGGCATCGCGATGAGCAACACCCAGGCCCTGACCGAGCGGCAGCGGCCGGCCGGCTCCGACAACCTCTTCGTGGCCTGGGAGACCCTCACCCACGGCGACAACCCGAGCTGAACCGTTGATCGACCGGGCGCCGGCCGCGATACTGGCGCCCGGTCGACGGGGGAGGCGACATGAGCGGCCAGGTGGCCACCGAGACCATGGTGCGCGTCGAGGACGTCCACAGGTCCTACGGCCGGGGGGCGGCCGCCGTGCACGCCCTGCGCGGTGTCTCCTTCGAGATCCCGCGCGGTGAACTCGTCGCCCTCAAGGGGCGCTCCGGGTCGGGCAAGACGACGCTCCTCAACATCGTCGGAGGGCTCGACGCACCGGACCGCGGGCGGGTCACCGTGGACGGGCTGGATCTGTCGGAGCTCGGTGAGGAGGGGCTGCTGGCCCTGCGCCGCGACCGGGTCGGCTTCGTCTTCCAGTCCTTCGGGCTGATCCCGATCCTCACGGCCGCCGAGAACGTCGGCGTCCCGATGCGGCTGCGCCGGGCCGAGGTACGCGCGCGTGAGGAGCGCGTCGAGCTGCTGCTCGCGCTGGTGGGCCTCACCGACCACGCCGCCCAGCGGCCCGGCGAGCTCTCCGGCGGCCAGCAGCAGCGCGTCGCCATCGCCCGCGCCCTCGCCAACAGCCCCGCCCTGCTGATCGCCGACGAGCCGACCGGCCAGCTGGACGCCGAGACCGGCCACGCGGTCATGGAGCTGCTGCGGGCCGTCGTCCACAGCGAGCACTCCGCCACCCTGGGCTTCACCGACGGGCCTGCGTCCGTCCTCGTCGCCACTCATGACACGACCCTCCTCGACCTGGCCGACCGGGTGCTGGAGCTCAGCGACGGGGAGATCGTCGAGACGTGAGCGTCAGAGTTCCGTCAAAGACCGCTTCCGGCGCCTTCCGGGCACGATGAGTCGCGATTGTTGGCCGTAAGGTCGACGCTGCGTAGGCAGCAGTGACCGGAAGACAATGGGGCCATGGGACGCGGCAAGCTTCGGATCTACCTCGGCGCGGCACCGGGCGTCGGCAAGACGTACGCGATGCTCTCCGAGGCGCACCGGCGCGTGGAGCGGGGCACCGACTGCGTGGTGGCCTTCGTGGAGCACCACGACCGGCCGCGCACCGAGGTGATGCTGCACGGCCTGGAGCAGGTGCCGCGCCGCGAGCTGGAGTACCGGGACACGACGTTCACCGAGATGGACGTGGACGCCGTACTCACCCGGAACCCCGAGGTCGCCCTCGTGGACGAACTGGCCCACACCAACGTCCCCGGCTCCCGCAACGCCAAGCGCTGGCAGGACGTCGAGGAGCTGCTCGCGGCCGGCATCGACGTCGTGTCGACGGTCAACATCCAGCACCTGGAGTCCCTCGGCGACGTCGTCGAGTCGATCACCGGCGTACGGCAGCGGGAGACCGTGCCGGACGAAATGGTGCGGCGGGCCGACCAGATCGAGCTGGTCGACATGTCGCCGCAGGCCCTGCGCCGCCGGATGGCGCACGGCAACATCTACAAACCCGACAAGGTCGACGCGGCCCTGTCCAACTACTTCCGGCCGGGCAATCTCACCGCCCTGCGTGAACTGGCCCTGCTCTGGGTGGCCGACCGGGTCGACGAGTACCTGCAGCAGTACCGCAGCGAGCACCGCGTGTCGAAGATCTGGGGTTCGCGCGAGCGGATCGTGGTCGGGCTCACCGGCGGTCCCGAGGGGCGCACGCTGATCCGGCGCGCCGCGCGGCTCGCGGAGAAGGGCGCCGGCGGCGAGGTGCTGGCGGTCTACATAGCCAGCAGCGACGGGCTGACGGCCGCCTCCCCGAAGGAACTCGCCGTCCAGCGCACCCTCGTGGAGGACCTCGGCGGCACCTTCCACCACGTCGTCGGCGACGACATACCGGCCGCCCTGCTCGCCTTCGCACGCGGCGTCAACGCCACCCAGATCGTGCTCGGCGTCTCACGCCGAAAGAGCTGGCAGTACGTCTTCGGACCCGGCGTCGGCGCCACGGTCGCCCGGGACTCGGGGCCCGACCTCGACGTCCACCTGATCACGCACGACGAGGCCGGCAAGGGGCGCGGACTCCCGGTCGCCCGGGGCGCGCGTCTCGGCCGGTCCCGGATCATCTGGGGCTGGGTGATCGGGGTCGCCGGACCGGCGGTCCTGGCCGCGCTGCTCAACACCGTCCACCTCGGTCTCGCCAACGACATGCTGCTGTTCCTCGCGGTGACCGTCGCGGCCGCGCTGCTCGGCGGACTGCTTCCCGCGCTCGCCGCGGCCGCGGTCGGCTCCCTGCTGCTGAACTACTTCTACACACCGCCCCTGCACCGCTGGACCATCGCCGACCCCAGGAACATCGTCGCCATCGTGATCTTCGTCGGCGTGGGTGTCTCCGTGGCCTCCGTCGTCGACCTCGCGGCCCGCCGCACCCATCAGGCGGCCCGGCTGCGCGCCGAGTCGGAGATCCTGTCCTTCCTCGCGGGCAACGTGCTGCGCGGCGAGACCGGCCTGGAGGAACTGCTGGAGCGGGTCCGGGAGACCTTCGGCATGGAGTCGGCGGCCCTGCTGGAGCGGGCCGGTGACCACGACCCGTGGACGTGCGCGGGCCGCGCCGGGTTCGGCCCCGCCGTGGAGCGGCCGGAGGAGGCCGACGTGGACGTCCCGGTCGGCGACCACATGGCGCTCGCGCTGACCGGCCGGGTGCTGCCCGCCGAGGACCGCCGGGTGCTGGCCGCGTTCGCCGCGCAGGCCGCCGTGGTCCTGGACCGCCGGCGCCTGCGGGAGGAGGCCGACCAGGCCCGCGCGCTCGCCGAGGGCAACCGGATCCGTACGGCGCTGCTGGCCGCCGTCAGCCACGACCTGCGCACACCCCTGGCCGGCATCAAGGCGGCCGTCTCCTCCCTGCGCTCCGACGACGTGGCCTGGTCGGAGGAGGACCAGGCCGAGTTGCTCGAGGGCATCGAGGAGGGCGCCGACCGGCTCGACCACCTCGTCGGCAACCTCCTCGACATGTCCCGTCTGCAGACCGGCACGGTCACCCCGCTGATCCGCGAGGTCGACCTCGACGAGGTGGTGCCGATGGCGCTCGTCGGGGTTCCCGAGGACAGCGTCGAACTGGACGTCCCGGAGACTCTGCCCATGGTCGCCGTCGACCCGGGGCTGCTGGAGCGGTCGGTGGCCAACCTGGTCGAGAACGCCGTCAAGTACAGCCCGCCGGGCAGACCGGTGCTGGTCGGCGCCAGCGCCATCGCCGACCGCGTGGAGGTCCGGGTCGTGGACCGCGGCCCCGGCGTCCCCGACGACGGCAAGGAGCGCATCTTCGAGCCCTTCCAGCGCTACGGCGACGCCCCGCGCGGCGCCGGCGTGGGGCTCGGGCTCGCGGTGGCCCGCGGCTTCGCCGAGGCGATGGGCGGCACCCTCGCCGCCGAGGACACACCGGGCGGCGGCCTCACCATGGTGCTCACCCTGCGTGCGGAAGGATCGCACGCGGAGGTCCTCCCCTCGGTGGAACCCGAAAGGCAGGTCACATGACCCGGGTGCTCGTGATCGACGACGAGCCGCAGATCGTGCGCGCCCTCGTGATCAACCTGAAGGCGCGCAAGTACGAGGTCGACGCGGCCCACGACGGCACAACCGCCCTGCAGATCGCCGCCGCCCGCCACCCCGACGTCGTCGTCCTCGACCTGGGCCTGCCCGACATGGACGGCGTCGAGGTGATCCGCGGCCTGCGCGGCTGGACCCGGGTGCCGATCCTGGTGCTGTCCGCCCGGCACACCTCCGACGAGAAGGTCGAGGCCCTCGACGCGGGCGCCGACGACTACGTCACCAAGCCCTTCGGCATGGACGAGCTGCTCGCCCGGCTGCGGGCCGCCGTCCGGCGCGCCGAGCCCGTCGGGGCCGGGGAGGACGAGGTGACGACCGTGGAGACCGAGGAGTTCACCGTCGACCTGACCGCGAAGAAGGTCAACCGGGGTGGCCAGGACGTCCGGCTGACCCCCACCGAGTGGCATCTGCTGGAGGTGCTGGTCCGCAGCACGGGCCGGCTGGTCAGCCAGCGGCAGCTGCTGCAGGAGGTGTGGGGACCGTCGTACGGGACGGAGACCAACTACCTGCGCGTGTACATGGCGCAACTGCGCAGAAAGCTGGAGGCGGACCCGTCCCACCCGAAGCACTTCATCACCGAGCCCGGGATGGGCTATCGCTTCGAGAAGTGAGTATCGGTTCGAGCGTCAGGGCTGCGGGTACGAAGCTGTCAGTGCGCCCCGGTACGCTTCAGATATGAGTGCTGTTCCTCGTTCCGAAAAGCCGGTGGGCCGGTTCCGGCGCATGCTCGACCGGCTCTCCTCGTCGCAGGAGGACCTGGAGTCCGAGGAGCTGCGCGAGGACGCCGAGACGGCGGGCTGTGTGCGGATCGGCGACTGCCACGACCGACAGATCGTCACGGTTACTGGTACCTTGCGCACGGTCACCCTGCGGCCGCGTGCGGGCGTCCCGGCCCTGGAGGCCGAGCTGTTCGACGGCTCCGCCGCGCTGGACGTGGTGTGGCTCGGCCGGCGCTCCATAGTCGGGATAGAGCCGGGGCGCAGACTGATCGCATCGGGTCGGATCTCGATGAGCCGGGGCCGCCGGGTGCTGTTCAATCCGAAATACGAACTGAGACCCCTCGGACGGGAGTAGCCGGTGACGTCGCTCGACAAGCCGACAGAGGACACGTCTGCCGACGACGCACGGGCGGTGACCGAGGCCGCCCTGTTCGAGGCGTTCGGCGGCGTGCGGGGCATGGTCGAGACGGTGCTGCCCGGTCTCCTCTTCGTCACCATCTTCACGATCAACAAGGACCTGCACTGGTCGGCGATCGCCGCCCTCGCGGTGTCCCTGCTGCTGGTGGTGGTCCGGCTGGCCATGCGGACCACCGTCAAGCACGCGTTCAGCGGTGTCTTCGGTGTCGCCTTCGGTGTGGTCTTCGCCATGATGACCGGCAACGCCAAGGACTTCTACCTCCCCGGCATGCTCTACACGCTGGGCCTGGCGCTGGCGTACATCGTCACGACCCTGTGCGGTGTCCCGCTGATCGGCCTGATCCTCGGCCCGGTCTTCAAGGAGAACCTCTCCTGGCGCACCCGCAACCCCGGCCGCAAGAAGGTGTACGCGAAGGCCAGTTGGGCCTGGGGCCTGATCCTGCTGGCCAAGTGCGCGATCCTCTTCCCGCTGTACTGGTGGGCCAACACCGCGCAGCTGGGCTGGGTCCTGGTCGCGTTGAAGATCCCGCCGTTCCTGCTGGCGGTCTGGCTGACCTGGGTGTTCCTGGCGAAGGCACCGGCTCCGATCGACGTCTTCGCCGAGATGGAGGCCGAGGAGCAGGCCGAGAAGGAGCGCAAGGCGGCGCTGGCGGCCGAGCGCGCGGAGCAGGGTGAGGCGGCCGGCGGACGGCACCGTCGAGAGGCCTAGTCACCGGTACGACGACGAGGGGCGCCCCACGCGCCTGGGGCGC
>NZ_JBEXXQ010000066.1:0-56038 GCF_040630525.1 Streptomyces sp. NPDC005799 | reverse complement strand
ACCACCCCCCGGGTCATGGGCGACAGGGGGACATAGTCATGCCGGGCCAGAAGGCCGGGAGCCCCAAGATCGGGGCCGTCTAGAAGGTAACGGGGGGCACACCATGGGCTTGTCTTTCCACCACAACGCGGACGGCACGATCACCGGCCGCGACGACAACACCGGGTTCACCGTGACCGACACGGACGAGGAGGAGGTCAAACGCCGCATCTACGAGGACGCCGCCCGGGACGTTCGGAGGGCAGGTTGTCGCCCAGATGCTGCTGATGGCCGCCCACCGTGCCTCCCTCAGCGGGTACGGGCGGGCGGACCTGGTCCGGCTGCTCGACGCGGCGGGCCACGAGCCGCCCGACCAGGCGCCGGGGCGGGTGCGCCGGGCCGGGACTCCGGGGGCGGGTGGAGGGTGGGGGGGGAGGGGGGGGGGGAACGGGGGCGGGCGGCCCCCGGGGGGGGAATCCGAGCAGCCGGACCAGGCGCCGGGGCGGGTCAGCAGTCCCTGAACTCCGGGGACTGGTTCAGGATCTGGGAGCGGAGGGACGTGAAGCGGCCGTAGGTCTCGCCGGTGCGGGCTCCCGGGGGGAAGACCGCCACCCGGTGGCAGTTCTGGAAGGCCAGTTCGACGCCGAAGTGGCGTTCCAGGCTGCCGCGGATCGCGTCGCCGGCGAGGGCGCGCAGGAGCTGGCCGCGTTCGCGCTCGGAGGGGGGAGGACGCCTGGTCGAGGAACTGCTCACGTTCGCGGTCGCGGACGGCGGCTATCGCGCCGTGTGCCTGCACACGGACCCGTCGGTGTCGGGGGCGGAGGCCTTCTGGCGGTCTCTCGGCAGGGTCGTGCTCGACGAGCGGCGGGAATCCGGCGGCGGTCAGGGGATCGTCCACTTCGAGATACCGACGGGGCGGTAGGCGCCGTGCACCGTTCGAGACTTCTTCTTACGCTGATGCTGGTCGCACCGGCGGCTCGCGCCCGGGTGCCGGACCAGGCGGAGGAGGGGTGGCTCGGGCTCCACACCGGGGGGTTGTCCTCGGTGTCCGGGCTCATCGTGCCGACGGGGAGCTCGGTGACGGGACTGCTGCCGGACGCGGGAGCGCCGGGCGCGGTGCCGTGGGTGATGCCGGCCGTGGTGCTGGTCGCGGCGGCTGGGTTGTTGCCAAGAGGCCGATGAGCAACGGATCGTCGCCGGCTGTGGTGCCGCGGTGACCGGTCGCGGCCGGGCGACACGCGGCTTGGCCACGGAGGCGCGAGCGGCAACGACGGCACGGTGTCCGACGTCACGCCACGGTCCTGGAGGTGAGGCCGCGACTCCCGGCGGTGAGGCCGCGACTCCCGGCGGTGAGGCCGCGACTCCCGGCGGTGAGGCCGCGACTCCCGGCGGTGAGGCCGCGACTCCCGGCGGTCAGGACGTGATCCCGGCGGTGAGGCTGCGACACCTAGCGGTCAGGACGTGATCCCGGCGGTCAGGACGCGACCGTCTCCCGCTCCTCCGCCGCCAGTTCCAGGATCTCCGCGACCTCCGCGTCCTGGACGCGGGAGTTGCGGTGGAGCCACCGGACGTCCCGGCCGAAGGACCAGGTCAGGGAGGCGAGGGCGATCAGGACGACCGTCAGGGACGCCGTGCTCGGCAGGTAGCCCGAGGCGGACAGCAGCAGGCAGATGCCCTGCATCGCGGCCACCGTCTTGCGGGCCATGCTCGGCGGGAGCTCGGCGTTCAGCCACGGCCAGACACGGGCCGCGGCCACGAAGCCGTACCGCATGCCGCCGATCAGCAGGACCCACGGGCCGAACTCCATGGAGACGTACACGCTGAGGACGAGGATCAGGAACGCGTCCACCTCCATGTCGAAGCGCGCGCCCAGCGGCGTGGACGTGTTCGTGGCGCGGGCGACCTTGCCGTCCACGCCGTCGAGGATCAGCGCGACCGCCGTGAGGCCGACGAGGGCGGTGACCGGCGGGGAGCTCTCGAAGGAGTCCGCGACCAGGGCGGTGACTCCGCCCACCAGGGTCGCGCGGCCGAGCGTCACTCGGTTGGCCGGGCCGAAGGAACGCGGCCGGGTGCGGTGCAGTGCCCGGGAGAGCACCGCCCAGGTGGCGACGGCGAAGGCGAGGCCGGTCAGCCAACCCGCCGGCCCCATGCCGATCGCCGTGCCGAGCAGGGCCAGCAACAGGATCTGAACGCCCGCTCCCACAGCGGTCTCCTGCTGGACCAGCCTTGCGTCGTAAGTGTTGTTCAGGGCCACCGCACACCCTCCGGCCGTATGACAGAGTCGATCAACGCCGCGTACTGTGCGCGGCCTGTGCACACCTCGGTACGTGAACCACTTCCCGATCGTTCAGGAGGACGTCAGATGAACCTGATCGCCCGCGCGTTCTGGCTCAGCCGTCCGGGACAGGGCGAGATACGAGACGTCCACCTGCCCGAACCCGGTGAGGGCGAGGTGCTGGTGCGTTCGCTCTACTCCGGGGTCAGCCGGGGGACGGAGACGCTCGTCTTCCGCGGCGGTGTTCCCAAAAGCCAGCACGCGGCCATGCGGGCGCCGTTCCAGGAGGGCGACTTCCCCGCCCCCGTGAAGTACGGCTACCTCAGCGTCGGTGTCGTGGAGGCGGGTGCGGCGGACCTGGTCGGGCGGACGGTCTTCTGTCTGTATCCGCACCAGACGCGGTACGTCGTCCCCGCCTCCGCCGTGACCGTCGTTCCGGACACCGTGCCCGCCGAGCGGGCCGTCCTCGCCGGGACGGTGGAGACCGCCGTGAACGCGCTGTGGGACGCCGCGCCGCTGGTCGGAGACCGGATCGCCGTGGTGGGCGGGGGCATGGTCGGCTGCTCGGTGGCCGCACTGCTCGCCCGCTTCCCGGGCGTGCGCGTCCAGCTGGTGGACGCCGATCCCGGCCGGGCCAAGATCGCCGAGGCGCTCGGGGTCGGCTTCGCGCTGCCCGCCGACGCCCTCGGTGAGTGCGATCTGGTCGTGCACGCCAGCGCCACCGAGCAGGGGCTCGCCCGGGCCCTGGAACTGCTCACCGCCGAGGGCACGGTGCTGGAGCTGAGTTGGTACGGCGACCGGCAGGTGGCCCTCCCGCTCGGCGAGGCCTTCCACTCCCGGCGCCTGGTCATCCGCAGCAGCCAGGTCGGCACCGTCTCCCCGGCCCGCCGCTCCAGCCGCAGCTACGCCGACCGGCTCGCGCTCGCCCTCGATCTGCTCGCCGACCCGGCGCTGGACGCCCTCGTCACCGGGGAGTCCGCGTTCGAGGAACTGCCGGACGTCCTGCCTGGGCTGGCCTCCGGGGAGATCCCGGCGCTGTGCCACCGGGTCAGGTACGCGGACACAGCCTGACGGAGTCGTTCAATCCGGGACGACTTTTCGGCCACGCAAGACCGCCTGACCTGAGAAAAGAGTGAGACGGGGCTGAACACGGGGAACCGAAGAGCCGTACTACACGGCATCCCCCGGCGGCCAATGGCCGGGGGACCAGACGCGCCGCACCTGGAGGGTCGTCCGTTGTTCAGTGTCACCGTCCGCGATCACATCATGATCGCCCACAGCTTCCGCGGCGAGGTCTTCGGACCCGCGCAGCGCCTGCACGGAGCGACGTTCCTGGTGGACGCCACCTTCCGGCGCGAGCAGCTGGACGACGACAACATCGTCGTCGACATCGGACTGGCCACCCAGGAACTCGGCGCGGTCGTCAGCGAGCTGAACTACAGAAACCTCGACGACGAACCCGCGTTCACCGGGACCAACACCTCCACGGAGTTCCTCGCCAAGGTCATCGCCGACCGGCTGGCCGAGCGCATCGAGAAGGGCGCGCTCGGTGAGGGCGCCAAGGGCATCGCCGGGATCACCGTCACCCTGCACGAGTCGCACATCGCCTGGGCGAGTTACGAGCGTGCCCTGTGACCGACGTGACCTTGGAGAAGGTGGGGAACCCGGCACTGGGCTATGTGCCCGTGCAGAACGCCGCCGTCAAGAAGGCCGAGATCCTGCCCATGTCCCTGCGCCTGGTGCACTTCGTCATGCCGGGCGGCGTCGACGACCCCGCCGCGCCGAGCGGCGGCAACGCCTACGACCGGCGGGTGAGCCTGGATCTGCCCGGTTTCGGCTGGCAGGTCCACAAGCACGCCGTGGCCGGCGAGTGGCCCCGGCCCGGGGCGGCGGCCCGCGCGGAACTGGCACGGACGCTGCGCCAGTTCCCCGACGGGGCGGTCGTCCTGCTGGACGGGATCGTCGCCTGCGGGGTGCCCGAGATCGTCGTACCGGAAACGGAGCGGCTGAACCTCGCCGTGCTGGTGCATCTGCCGCTCGGCGACGAGACGGGCCTCGAGCCCGCGGTGGCCGCCGAGCTGGACGCCAAGGAGCGGGACGTACTGCGGGCCGTGCCCGCGGTCGTCGCCACCAGCGACTGGGCGGTCCGCCGCCTCGTCTCGCACCACGGGCTAGCCCCCGAGCGGGTCCACGTCGCCGCCCCCGGCGCCGACATCGCGCCCCTCGCCTCCGGCACCGACGGTGTCTCGCGGCTGCTGTGCGTGGCCGCGGTGACCCCGCGCAAGGGGCAGCACCGACTGGTGCAGGCGCTGGCCGCGGCGGCCGACCTGCCGTGGAGCTGCGTGTGCGTGGGCGGACTCGGGCAGGACCCGGAGTACGTCGCCCATCTGCGGCAGCTGATCAGGGAGAACGGTCTGGAGGGCCGCATCCACCTCGCGGGTCCGCAGGCCGGTGCCGAGCTCGACGCCAGCTACCAGGCCGCCGACCTGATGGTGCTGACCTCCTACGCGGAGACGTACGGCATGGCGGTCACCGAGGCCCTGGCACGTGGCATCCCCGTGCTCGCGACGGACGTCGGGGGTCTGCCCGAGGCGGTCGGCCGCGCCCCCGACGGCGGGGTGCCCGGCATCCTCGTGCCGCCGGAGGACCCCGCCGCGCTCGCCGCCGAACTGCGCGGCTGGTTCGGCGAGGCCGACGTACGACGCCGGCTGAAGGCCGCTGCCCGGGGCCGGCGGGCCGCCCTGGACGGCTGGGCGACCACGGCCCGCAGCCTCGCCGGAGTACTGGGCCGGCTGCCGAGCGAACCCAGGAGGGCGGCATGAACAGGACCGCACCGGCACAGACCGGCGGAAAGATCCCGGCGCAGCCGGGTCCGAGGGAAACGGTTCGGGGGCAGCAGATGGCAACGCAGGCGGCGGACACCCGCACGAACGCAGAGGACCGGACGGCCGAGACGGACCGCCACGAGCCGGGGACCGGTGCCGCGGCGGACGGCGGCCGCCAGGTGGCCGGGAACGGTGGCGGTACGTCGGTGGAGAGCAGCCGGCAGGCGGGCTCGATCGGGGGCGGTACGTCGGCGGACACCGGACGACAGCCGGACGCGCCCGGTGGCAGCCCGGTGGCGGACGCCGCCGCGCAGGGCGTGATCCCCGGTGCCGGGCCCGTCCAGGGGCCCGGGGAGCGGGCCACCGTGCGGTTGCGGGAGACCGGACCGGACGAGCCGCCGCGCTACGCGCCCGAGTGGCTGGAACTGCGGGAGCCCGCCGACGCCGGGGCCCGGGCGCACGATCTGCTGGACCCGCTGCGGATCCGGCTCGCCAACCTGCCCGGCAAGGCCGGGTACGTCATCCACGACCTGGGCTGCGGCACCGGCTCGATGGGCCGCTGGCTCGCGCCCCGCCTCGACGGCGCCCAGCACTGGATCCTGCACGACCGCGACCCCTACCTGCTGCACTTCGCCGCCGTCGCCTCCCCGCGCTCGGCCGCCGACGGCAGCCGGGTCACCGTCGAGACCCGGCGCGGCGACGTCGCCCGGCTCACCCCGGACGCCCTCGCCGGCGCCTCCCTGGTGACCGCCTCGGCCCTGCTCGACGTCCTCACCCGCGAGGAGATCGACACCCTCGCGGCGGCCTGCACCGGCGCGGGCTCCCCCGCCCTGCTGACCCTCTCGGTCGCGGGCCGCGTCGAACTCTCCCCGCCCGACCCGATGGACGAGGAGATCATGGAGGCCTTCAACGCCCACCAGCGCCGCGACGGGCTGCTCGGCCCGGACGCGGTCACGGTGGCCTGCGAGGCCTTCTCGGAGCGGGGCGCCACGGTACGGGTCAACCCGAGCCCCTGGCGGCTCGGCCCCGGCGAGGCGGCGCTGACCGCCCAGTGGCTGCGCGGCTGGGTCGGCGCGGCCGTCGAGGAGCGCCCGGAGCTGGCATCGCGCGCAGAACGGTATCTGCGTGACCGGCTGGCCGCCTGCGAGGCCGGCGAGCTCCACGTCACCGTCCACCACAGCGACCTGCTGGCGCTGTCCCGGCCGGTGGGCGGGGCGTCATGAGCGTGGAGACGGTGCGGGCGTTCGTGGTGCGCGGCGCGACGAAGACCGGGCGGGACGTGGACGTGGTGTCCGGGGCGCCGAGGGGCGTGCGTGCCGAGGGGCAGGTCCTTCCGGCACCGGCGGGCGCGGCCGACGGTGTGCCGTCCGTCGTGGTCGAGGTGTGGGAGGACGGCAAGGACTGTCTCGCGGCGCGCGAGGCGGCCCTGCGGGCGCGGGCCGGTGAACTCGCCGTCTCCGCGGACCGCATCGGCGTGATCGTCTCCTCCGCGCGGACCGGAACCCCGTCCGCCGCGCCCCGGTGGCGGAGCCTCCTGAACCGTCTCAACTCCCGTGCTCTGCGCACCCACTTCGGCTCGGTCGCCGGCGCCGTCATCCTGGGCGCCCTGTTGTGGCATCTGGGCACCGGCGTGCTGCTGGACGGGCTGCGGCGGATCGACGCCACGACGCTGGTGCTGTCCCTCGTGATCGGCGCCGTCACCACCGTGCTCAGCGCCTGGCGTTGGGCGCTGGTGGCCCGGGGGCTCAGGATCGAACTGCCGCTCGGCGCGGCCGTCGCCGACTACTACCGCGCCCTGTTCCTGAACGCCGCCCTGCCCGGCGGTGTCCTCGGGGACGTGCACCGGGCGGTGCGGCACGGGAAGAACGCCGGTGACCTCGGCCGCGGTGTGCGGACCGTGGTGCTGGAACGGGTCGCCGGACAGATCGCGCTGGCCGTCGTCGGTGGCGCGGTGCTGCTGACCCTGCCGTCCCCGGTGCTGGCCGAGGTACGCAGCTTCGCCCCGCTGGTCGCGCTCGCCATGGTGGGCGCGCTCGCCGTCGTCCTGGCCCTGCGGATGAACCGGGCGCCCTCCCGCCGCGGCCGCGCCCTGCGCGCGACGCTCGCGGAGGCCCGCGAGGGACTGTTCTCCCGCCGCAACGGGCCCGGAGTCGCCCTCTCCTCGCTCCTCGTCCTCGCCGGACACCTCGCCATGTTCGTGCTCGCCGCCCGCGTCGCCGGCTCCCCAGCCTCCGTCGCCGTCCTGCTGCCGCTGGCCGTGCTGGCGCTGCTCGCCATGGGAATCCCGCTGAACGTCGGCGGTTTCGGGCCTCGCGAGGGCGCCACCGCCTGGGCGTTCGGCGCGGCCGGACTCGGCGCGAGCAGCGGGGTGGCCGTCGCCGTGGTCTACGGCGTGCTCAGCTTCGTCGCCGCCCTGCCCGGCGCGGCCGTCCTCGTCGCCCGCTGGTACGAGGGCCTGCGCGCCGGGACCGACGCCGGTGCCGACTACCCGCGGTCGTCCGCCGACGTGAGCAGCGAGAAATACGCGCCGAAGGAATCCGCGAGGCTCGCCAGCAGTTCCTTCCCCTTTTCCGCGGAACCGAGCGAAGGGCGTCCGATGACGCCCGAATCGGTATAGCCGGACATACCGAGGGTGAGCAGATGGCGACGGTCGTCCGCGATGAAATCGGAGGTCTCATAACCGGGCCGGAGGAATTCCGGGTGAGCGTGCAGAAGGATGGAGGTCTCGATTTCTCCCGCGTGCATGTCGGTCAGCAGCGAGGTGGTGACCCCCGCCCGCTGCCGAGCCGCTTCCCAGTCCTCGGCGGCCGGGAACAGCGCCATGTGCTCGCCGCGCGCGGAGGCTTCCTGGACGACGTTTCCCAGCACGTAGTTGCCGCCGTGCCCGTTGACGACCACCAGGACGTCGACGCCGGAGCGGTGCAGCGAGTCCGCAATGTCCCGAACCACCGCGTGAAGGGTCACCGAGGAGATGCTGACGGTACCGGGCCAGGCCGCGTGCTCGTGCGAGCAGGAGATCGTCACCGGGGGCAGGAGGTGCACCGGGTACGCCGCGGCGATCTCCCGGGCCACGGCACACGCGACCAGCGTGTCGGTCGCCAGCGGAAGGAACGGACCGTGCTGTTCGAAGCTGCCCACCGGAAGGACGGCGACCTGCGTTGAGACACCCGCCGCTCTGGTCCGTACCTCTTCCGTAGTGTCCGCCGGCACCAGCCCGTCCGCCGCCGTACGCGCGCCCGAACCACTCATTTCTTCACGGCCTTTCGTCTCTGTTTAGGAATCAGATCATGACAGATAAAATCGGCGTCCTCGGCAAGAAGTCCCCGCAGCGCACGGGTGTGGAACGGATCGTGAATGCACCACTGCCCACGGTGTACGGGCAATTCCGGGCGATCGGCTACATGGATCACGACCGGGGTGACGAACAAGTCGCCCTGGTGTACGGCGAGATCGGCACGGACGACGTTCTCACGCGCCTGCATTCCGAGTGCCTGACCGGTGACGCGTTCGGCTCCCAGCACTGCGAGTGCGGCGACCAGCTGGCCTCCGCGCTGAAGGCCGTCGTCGCCGAAGGCAGCGGCATCGTCGTGTACTTGAGGGGCCACGAGGGCCGAGGCATCGGTCTGCTGGCCAAGCTGCGGGCGATGGCGCTGCAGGCGGAGGGCCTGGACACGGTCGAGGCGAACCTCGCGCTCGGACTGCCGGTGGACGCCAGGGACTACGGCGTCGCCGCGGAGATCCTGCACGACCTGGGCGTGAACTCGGTCCGTCTGATGTCCAACAACCCGCGCAAGCGCGAGGCGTTGCTGCAGCACGGCATCAAGGTCGCCGAAACGGTCCCGCTGCTGATCCAGCCGTGCGAGAGCAACATCACCTACCTGCGCACCAAGCGGGAACGGCTCGATCATGTGCTGCCGCATCTGGACGCCGTGGCCCACCTGTCCTGATCGCGGTGCGGATGCGGGCCAGCGCCGTGATCATCGGCGGTGGGGTGATGGGCGTGAGCATCGCCTACCACCTCGCCGCCGCCGGTGTCCGTGACCTCGTCCTCGTCGAACGGGACGAACTCGCCTCCGGCTCCACCTCGAAGGCCGCGGGCGGGGTACGGGCGCAGTTCTCCGACGAGCTCAACATCCAGCTCGGCGCGCGCAGTCTGGCGGCCTTCGGCCGGTTCCAGGAGGAGATCGGGTACGACATCGGGCTGCACCGGGTCGGCTATCTGTTCCTGCTGTCGACGCCGGAGGAGGTCGCCTCCTTCGAGGCGGGCGTGGAGCTGCAGAACTCCCTCGGCGTGCCCAGCCGCCTGATCACCCCGAAGGAGGCCCGCAAGCTGTCGCCGCTGATCAGCATCGACGGCCTGCTCGCCGCCGCCTTCTCACCGGACGACGGCCACTGCACCCCCGAGGCCGTCGTCCACGGCTACGCCTCCGCCGCCCGCGCCCTGGGCGTGCGCATCCTGCGGCACACCGAGGCCACCGGCATCGAACGGCAGGGCACCACCGTCACCGCCGTCTCCACCACCCTCGGCCGCATCGCCACCGACACGGTGATCTGCGCGGCCGGCCCCTGGTCCCGGGCGGTCGGCGCGATGGCCGGCGTCCAGCTGCCGGTGGTGCCGCTGCGCCGCCAGATCGCCGTCACGGAACCCGTCGCGGGACTGCGGTCCGACCTTCCCATGACGATCGACTTCACCACCAGCCTCTACTTCCACGCCGAGGGCCCCGGTCTCCTGCTGGGCATGTCCGACCCCGACGAGCAGCCCGGCTTCGCCACCGACCCCCACGACCGCTGGATCCCCCGCCTGGCAGCCGCGATGGAACAGCGCGCCCCGGCCCTGCTCGACCTGCGCCGCACCGGCACCTGGGCGGGCCTGTACGAGATCACCCCGGACCACAACGCCCTGATCGGGGAGGCCACTTCCGTTTCCCGCTTCCTGTACGCCACCGGCTTCTCCGGGCACGGCTTCCTGCAGGGACCCGCCGTCGGCGAGGTGATCCGCGACCTGTACCTGGGCCGCGTACCCTTCGTGGACGTCAGCCCCTTGAGCGCCGACCGTTTCGCGGCCGACGCCCCGCGCCCGGAGGCCAACCTCGTATGACAGAGCTCCACCTGTGGCTGCGCCACGAGGACCGCACGACCGAACGACGCACACCGATCGTGCCGTCCGACGCCCGTCGGCTCGTCGAGGCCGGAGTGACGCTGACGGTGGAGGAGTCCCCGCAGCGGATCTTCCCGATCGAGGAGTACGAGACGGCGGGCTGCGCGGTCGCGCCCTCGGGAACGTGGGTGTCGGCGCCCCGCGACGCCGTGATCCTGGGCCTCAAGGAACTCCCGGACGGACCGGCAGAACTGACTCACCGTCACATCTTCTTCGGCCACGCCTACAAGCGGCAGCCGGGAGCTGAGACCCTGCTGCGGCGGTTCGCCGCCGGGGGAGGCCGGCTCCTCGACCTCGAGTACCTCGTGGACGACGACGGCCGCCGGCTGGCCGCCTTCGGCTTCTGGGCCGGCTACCTCGGCGCCGCCCTCGCCGTGCTCCAGCACCGGGGCAGGCTGGCGGCTCCCCTCACTCCCACCTCGAAGGAGAAGCTGGACGAGTCGCTCCAACGCGCCGAAGGGGACGAGGAGTTCACGGCCCTGGTGATCGGCGCGCTGGGCCGCAGCGGCCGGGGAGCCCGCGTCGCCCTCCACGCGGCCGGGATCGAGCCGACCTGCTGGGACCTGGCCGAGACCCGGGACCTGGACCGCCCGGCGCTGCTCGCCCACGACGTCATGGTGAACTGCGTCCTCGCCACCAGCCCCGTCCCGCCCTTCGTGCGCGAGCAGGACCTCGACGACCCCGCCCGCCGCCTGCGCACCCTCTGCGACGTCACCTGCGACGTCGGCTCGCCCCTGAACGTCCTGCCGGTCTACGACCGCACCACCGACTGGACGGATCCGGCCCGGCGCCTGCGCAAGGAACCCCCGCTCGACCTCATCGCCATCGACAATCTGCCCTCCCTGCTCCCGCGTGAGTCCAGCACCGACTTCTCCGCTGCGCTGGTGCTGCAGCTGCTGGAGTTCGGGGGCGGCGGGGCGTGGGGCCGCTGTCTGGACCGGTTCCACCAGGCCTGCCGTGAACTCGGTATCGAGGAAGGGGAGTTCCGTGGCTGACCGCGTCGGCGCGAGCGGCACCGTCCACTGGATCGGTGCCGGACTGTCCACGGGCAGCGGTCTGGGCCGGCTCTGCGACAGCGCGCCGCGCGTACGGCTGTGGCACCGCACCGAGGAACGCGCCGCCGAGGCCCTCGGCCGGCTGGACCTCACCGGAGGCGCCGAACCCCGCGCCTACACGCTCCCCGCGCTCACCGCCGAACTGGCGCCCGGCGACGTCGTCGTGTCGATGCTGCCCGCACCCGAGCACACCGGCGTCCTGGCGGCCTGCGTGGCCGGCGGCGCCCACTTCGCCTGCTCCAGCTATGTCTCCGACGCCGTCCTGGAGCAGGTCCCCCAGGCCGCGAAGGCCGGCCTGGTCGTCCTCACGGAGGCCGGACTCGACCCCGGCATCGACCACCTCTTCGCCCACAGCCTCGTCGCCCGCGCCCGTGAGGCCGTCGGCGACGACACGGCGGCCTCGTACGCCTTCACCTCCTACTGCGGCGGCATCCCCGCCGTCCCGAACGACTTCAGGTACCGCTTCAGCTGGGCACCCGCGGGCGTCCTCAACGCCCTGCGCTCGCCCGCGCGTTACCTCGAGGACGGAGTGGCCGTCACCGCCGACCGGCCCTGGGAGGTCACCCGGCCGCACGTCCTGGAGGGTGAGACCTTCGAGGTGTACCCGAACCGGGACAGCGTGCCCTTCGTCGAGCAGTACGGGCTGCCGGCCGCCTGGCAGGCGCGGTCCTTCGTGCGGGGCACGCTGCGGCTGGAGGGCTGGCTGCGGGCCTGGGAGTCGGTGTTCGAGGAGCTGAAGGGCGGGGACGACGCCCGGATCGCCGCGCTGGCACGGGAGTTGGCCGACCGCTACCCGACCACGGACGCCGACCGGGACCGGGTCGTGCTCGCCGTGTCACTGGACATGCGGGCGCGGGAGGGGCGGAGCTGGTCGGGGAGTTACCTCCTCGATCTGGTCGGCGACGCGCGGGAGAGCGCGATGGCCCGCTGCGTCTCCCGTCCCCTGGCCCTGGGTGTCCGCCACATCCTCGACGGCAGCCTGCCCGCGGGCCTGAACCGGGCGGCGGAGACGGCCGCCCGGTCAGAACGGTGGCTTGGTGAACTGGCCGAGGAGGGGCTGGAGTTCAGCCTGCGCGCCGACCAGTAGGCGGGCTCAGCCGGTGACCGCCTCGTGCACCAGGCGCCTGAGGTCCGGGATGACCCCGAGCGGGGTCTTCGGCCGGACCTGGGTCATGAACTGCACGGTCAGTTCGCGGCGCGGATCGACCCAGAAGGTCGTCGACGCCGCACCGCTCCAGCCGTAGGTGCCGAGGCTCGACGGGGTCGGGGTGCGGTCCGGGTCGATGACGACGGAGACACCGAGTCCAAAGCCGACGCCCTCGTTGTTCGGCTCGTCGTGGACCGGACGGCTGCCGAAGGCGCGCAGGTCGGCGCCGCCGGGCAGATGGTTCTCGGTCATCAGGCCGACCGTCTCGGCGGCCAGCAGACGGACGCCGTCGAGTTCGCCGCGACGGCGCAGGAACTCCATGAAGCGGTGCATGTCGTGCGCCGAGGCCACCATGCCGCCGCTGCCGGACAGCAGACGGGGGCGTCCGCGCAACGGCAGCCCCGGGACCGGCTCGATGCCGCCGCCCTCGGTCTCGCCGTACAACTCGGCCAGCCGGGGCGCCTGTTCGTCGGTGACGTGGAATCCGGCGTCGGTCATGCCGAGCGGGCCGAGGACGCGCTCCGCGAAGAACGCGTCGAGCGGCTGCCCCGAGACCACCTCGACGACCCTGCCGAGCACATTGGTGGCCACCGAGTAGTTCCACTCCGTGCCCGGCTCGAACTGCAGCGGCAGACCCGCGTACACGTCGACCGTCTCGGCGAGGTTGGTGCCCGGCACCACCGACGACTCCAGCCCGGCGGCGCGGTACAGGGCGTCGACGGGGTGGGAGTGGTAGAAACCGAAGGTCAGGCCCGCGGTGTGGGTCAGCAGGTGGCGGATCAGGATCGGCCCGGACGCCGGGCGGGTGCGGACATCGGCCCCGGAGCCGCTCTCGTACACCCGCGGCTCGGCGAAGGCCGGCAGGTACCGGTCGAGCGGGTCGTCCAGTGAGAGCCGGCCCTCCTCGACGAGGATCAGGGCGGCGACGGTGGTGACCGGCTTGGTCATGGAGTAGATCCGCCACAGCGTGTCCGGCTCGACGGGCAGCCCGGCCGCGACGTCGCGCCGGCCGTGGGTGGTGAGGTGGGCGACACGTCCGGAGCGGGCCACGGCCACCAGGTGGCCGGGCAGGCGTCCCTCGTCGACGAAGTGGGCGAGATGCTGGTCCAGGCGGTCCAGCGCCTTCACGTCCAGCCCGGCCTCTTCCGGGTCCACCTCTTGTCGCAGCTGTGCCATCGCTCTCCTCCGAATGCGCTCGTCGAGGCCCGGTGCGGCGTGCCGCGTCACACCGGCCCCGCAAGTCATCGTTGCGCAGGAACACGGGCCGGGTCCCCCTGTTGACCGGGATTGATCTCCGTAAGGGAGCGTTTTGGGAATGCGGGCATCCGCCGGACGGGTTGACGGCTGTATGACTCAGGACACACTGCTCGAGCTGCTCTCCGAACACCGTGGGGGAGTGCTGGTCACTCTCAAGCGCGACGGCCGCCCCCAGTTGTCGAACGTCAGCCACCACTACTACCCGGAGGAGGGCATCGTCCGGATCTCGGTCACGGACGACCGCGCCAAGACCCGTAATCTGCGCCGGGACCCGCGCGCCTCGTACCACGTCTCCAGCCCGGACCGCTGGGCCTACACGGTCGTCGAGGGCACCGCGGAGCTCTCGCCCGTCGCGAAGGATCCCCGGGACGACACGGTCGAGGAACTGATCCGGCTCTACCGGGACGTCCAGGGCGAGCACCCCGACTGGGACGACTACCGCGCCTCGATGGTCCGCGACGGCCGGCTGGTGGTGCGCCTGAAGGTGGACCGCGCGTACGGCATCCCGAAGGGCGCCATCAAGGGCTGAGACGATTACGGCATCCCGACGGGCGCCATCCAGGGCTGAGACGGTCACGCGGTCCTAGGGCTGCGGGCGCAGGGCGCACGACCGATGGCCCGGGGCTCAGGGGCTGCCTAGGCTCACCGGAGAAGACAGCGCAGCTCGGGAAGAGGTCATGATGCCCGTCGACGGACGCAGCCATGTTCGTGTCGCCCGCCCCTCGAGGGATCTCGCGGCCGCCGAGCGGTTCTGGGTCGAGGGTCTCGGGCTCAGCGTGGTGTGGCGGACCGAGGGCGGTTCGGAACCCGGTGAGCACGATCTGCTGATGGTCGGGTGGCCGGACGCGGGATGGCACCTGGAGCTGGTGCACGAGCCCGCCCGGCCGGTGGAACCCCGGCCCACCGAGGAGGACCTGCTGGTCGTCTACGTCGACGGGCCGGTGCCGGAGGAGTTGGTGGACCGGTTGGAGGCGCACGGCGGCAAGCGGGTGGCCTCGCCCAATCCCTACTGGAACCGGTGGGGAGTGACCGTCGAGGATCCGGACGGGTACCGGCTGGTTCTGTGCGAGCGCGGCTGGTCCAACGCGTGAGCGGGCCCGGACAGGAGTGCGCCGCACGCGCCGGGAACGGATCCCCGCGCGTGCGACGGTTCGGCGGTGCGGGGTCAGGCCGTGACCGTCTCCGGCTGTGACGCCGGCCGCGCCGTGCGCTCGCCCAGCTGCTCCGTCGGGACCTTGTGGGTCTCCCGGGCCGAGAGGGCCGCGATGACCGGCGGGACGCACAGGGCCGCGGTGAAGAGGGCGACCGAGGACCAGTCGGTGCCGTCCGGGCCCGCGATCTCCGCCGCGAAGGTCACCGCGAAACCGGCGACGGCGAAGCCGATCTGGGTACCGACGGCCATGCCGGACAGCCGGACGCGGGTGGAGAACATCTCACCGTAGAAGGACGGCCAGACACCGTTCGCCGCGCTGTAGACGACACCGAAGGCGACGACGCCCAGGAACAGCACCAGCGGGTAGTCGCCCCTGGAGATCGCCCACAGGTACAGGAACATGGTGACCGCGCTGCCCACCGCGCCGACCAGGAACACGGGGCGGCGGCCGATGCGGTCCGACAGGCGCGCCCACAGCGGGATGGCGGCGAGCGCGACGGCGTTGGCGAGCGCCCCCACCCACAACATGGACGAGCGGGACATGCCGACGGAGTCGCTGGTGGCGTAGGCCAGCGCCCACACCGTGAAGATCGTGGAGACCGAGGCGATGAGCGCGCCCCCGATCACCCGCAGCACATCTCCCCAGTGCTCCCGCAGCAGCACGAGCAGCGGCATCCTCACGACGCCCTCGGTCGCCGCCTGCCGGGCGAACACCGGCGTCTCCTCGAGGCGGCGCCGGATGACGTACCCGACGACGGCGACCGCGACGCTCGCCCAGAACGGGACGCGCCAGCCCCACGACAGCAGCTGGTCCTCGGGCAGGGCGGCGACCGGGATGAAGACCAGGGTGGCGATGAGCTGGCCGCCCTGGGTGCCGCTGAGGGTGAAGCTGGTGAAGAAGCCGCGCCGGTGCGGCGGGGCGTGTTCCAGGGTCATCGAGTTGGCACTGGCCTGCTCGCCGGCGGCGGAGACGCCCTGCAGGACGCGGCACAGCACCAGCAGGACCGGCGCGAGCGAGCCCACCTGGGCGCGGGTGGGCAGGCAGCCGATCAGGAACGTCGACAGACCCATCAGGATCAGCGTGAAGACCATGATCCTCTTGCGGCCCGCCCTGTCACCGAAGTGACCGAGGAAGAGCGCGCCGACGGGCCGCGCGGCGTACGCGACGCCGAAGGTGGCCAGCGACAGCAGGGTCGCGTTGGCCGGGTCGGACGCGTCGAAGAAGACCTTCGGGAAGATCAGCGCGGCGGCGCTGCCGTAGATGAAGAAGTCGTAGTACTCCAGGGCGCTGCCGATCCAGGCGGCTGCTGCGGCCTTTTTCGGTTGCCCGACGGCTTCGGCGGGGACGGACACGGCGTTGCTCCTTCGGGGGGCTCCAACGTGAGCGGAGCGAACGGAGAAGGGGAGACGGAGAGGGGGAAGGGGAGGGCGAGCGGGGAGCCGGATCAGTCGGCTAATTAACCCACTGGATAGTTAGTAGCGGTGGGTGGGATGTTGCGCCCGCGTTTCCCGCGTGTCAAGGGGTCGCGCCCGGCGGCCCTCAGTCCGCCGTGCGCTCCGCGGTCAGGTAGGCGATCACCATGTCGCCCAGCATGGCGCGGTAGTGCTCGCGCTGCGCCGGGTCCACCAGGTCGCGGCCGAAGAGGGCGCCGAAGGTGTGCCGGTTGGAGACCCGGAAGAAGCAGAAGGAGCTGATCATCGCGTGCAGGTCGACGGCGTCGACGTCCGCCGTGAACAGCCCGGACTCCTGCCCGGCGGCCAGGATGCGGCGGATCACGTCGAGGGCCGGGGAGCCGATCCTGCCGAGTTTCCCGGAGGCCGCGATGTGCTCGGCGCCGTGGATGTTCTCGATGCTGACCAGCCGGATGAAGTCCGGGTGCTGCTCATGGTGGTCGAAGGTCAGCTCGGCCAGCCGCCGGATGGCCGCCACCGGGTCCAGATGCTCGACGTCCAGGGCCTGCTCGGCCTCGCGGATCACGCCGTACGCCCGCTCCAGGACGGCGGTGAAGAGCTGCTCCTTGCCGCCGAAGTAGTAGTAGATCATCCGCTTGGTGGTACGGGTGCGGGCGGCGATCTCGTCGACGCGGGCGCCGTCGTAGCCGGCCCGGGCGAACTCCTGGGTGGCCACGTCGAGGATCTCGGCCTGGGTGCGGGCGGCGTCACGGATCCGTCCGCCGGGTCGTGCCGGTTCGTCGACGCTGGTCATCGGGTTCCTTCGGAGGGTGGGACCGGTGCCGCAGATTCTAGAAGGCGCCCGGGCGGACGGTGCCGGGACCTTCCCTGGGCGCCGGACGGCTGATATAGCTAACGTACTGGTTCGTACATTAACCATCGGTTCAGGAGGTCCGTGTGGCCAAGGACTCGTTTCTCGTCGGACTGATCGGCGCCGGCATAGGGCCCTCGCTCAGCCCGGCGCTGCACGAGCGGGAGGCGGACCGTCAGGGCCTGCGCTATCTGTACCGGCTCATCGACATCGACCGGCTGGGCCTGCCCGCGCGGTCCGTGGGCGACCTGGTGCGCGCCGCCCGCGACCTCGGCTTCGACGGGCTGAACATCACCCACCCCTGCAAGCAGCTGGTCATCGGGCACCTGGACGCCCTCGCCCCGCAGGCCGAGGCGCTGGGCGCGGTCAACACCGTCGTCTTCGAGGACGGACGGGCGACCGGGCACAACACCGACGTCACCGGGTTCGCCGCGTCCTTCGCCCGCGGGCTGCCCGACGTGCCCCTGGAGCGGGTCGTGCAGCTGGGCGCGGGCGGCGCGGGCGCGGCCGTCGCGCACGCCACGCTCACCCTCGGCGCCGGTCGGGTCACCGTCGTCGACGCGCTCGCCGAGCGGGCGGTGGATCTGGCGGCGGGGCTGAACCGGCGCTTCGGCGCGGGACGGGCCGCCGCCGCCACGCCGGACCGGCTCGCCGACCTGCTCCCCGGTGCGGACGGCATCGTCCACGCCACCCCGACCGGGATGGCCGCGCACCCGGGTCTGCCCTTCGCCGCGGAGCTCCTGCGTCCCGGGCTGTGGGTCGCCGAGGTGGTCTACCGGCCGCTGGAGACCGGGCTGCTGCGCAGGGCCCGTGCCGCCGGGTGCGCCACGTTGGACGGGGGCGGGATGGCCGTCTTCCAGGCAGCGGACGCGTTCCGCCTGTTCACCGGCCGGGAACCCGACGCGGCCCGGATGCTCTCGGACATCGGGGAACTGGCGGGCGCCGTCACCGCCCCCAAGTGAAGTGAGGTAGTCGAAGGTGCGTACGTCCATCGCCACCGTCTCTCTCAGCGGATCCCTCACGGAGAAGCTCACCGCCGCCTCCCGGGCCGGCTTCGACGGGGTCGAGATCTTCGAGGACGACCTGCTCGCCAGCCCCCTCGCCCCCGAGGAGATCCGGGCCCGCTGCGCCGACCTGGGACTCGGCATCGACCTCTACCAGCCCCTGCGGGACATCGAGGCCGTGCCCGAGGAGGAGTTCACGCGGAATCTGTGCCGGGCCCGGCACAAGTTCGAGCTGATGCGGCGCCTCGGCGCCGACACGGTGCTCGTCTGTTCCAGCGTCTCCCCGTCGGCCGTCGACGACGACGCCCTGGCCGCCGAGCAGCTGGCCCGACTCGCCGATCTCGCAGAGGAGTTCGGCATCCGCGTCGCCTACGAGGCGCTGGCCTGGGGGCGGCACGTCAGCACGTACGACCATGCCTGGCACGTCGTCGCGACGGCGGGCCACCCCGCGCTCGGCACCTGTCTCGACAGCTTCCACATCCTCTCGCGCGGCAGTGACCCCAAGGGCATCGAGGACATCCCCGGCGAGAAGATCTTCTTCCTCCAGCTCGCGGACGCCCCGCTGCTCGCCATGGACGTGCTGCAGTGGAGCCGCCACCACCGCTGTTTCCCCGGCCAGGGCGGCTTCGACGTCGCCGGGCTGGTACGGCACGTGCTGCGCACCGGATACGCCGGGCCCCTCTCCCTCGAGGTCTTCAACGACGTCTTCCGACAGGCGGAGGCCGGCCCGACCGCCGTGGACGCGCACCGCTCCCTCCTGGTCCTGCAGGAGACGGTGGGCCTGGCCCAGTTGCCCGCCCCGGTCGTCCCCACCGGCGTCGCCTTCGCCGAGCTGGTCACCCCCGACGCCGAGCCGGTCGCCGAGGTGCTGGGCGCCCTCGGCTTCGCCCGCACGGCACGGCACCGGGGCAAGCCGGTCGACCTGTGGCAGCAGGGCGAGGCCCGCGTCCTGGTCAACACCGGGCCCGCCGCCCGCCGCGAAGGCACCACGCTCGCCGCGATCGGCCTGGAGTCACCGGACCCGGCCGGTGCGGCCCGTCGCGCCGAGGCGCTGCTGGCACCGGTGCTGCCCCGCCGGCGGGCGGCCGAGGACGCCCCGCTGGAGGCCGTGGCGGCGCCCGACGGCACGGAACTCTTCTTCTGCGCGACGGACCATCCCGAACTCCCCAACTGGCGCGCCGACTTCGAGGACGTCCCCGGCGCCGGACCCGACACGGCCGTGACCCGCGTCGACCATCTCGCCCTCGTGCAGCCCTGGCACCACTTCGACGAGGCCGCCCTCTTCCACCGCAGCGTGCTCGGCCTGTCCGCGCAGGAGAGCGTGGACGTCGCCGACCCGTACGGCCTGCTGCGCAGCCGCGCCGTCACCGCCGCCGACGGAAGCGTCCGTATCGCCCTGTCCGTCGGCCCCGCACCCGCCGACGACACCGTCCACGCCCAGCACATCGCCCTCGCCACCGACGACGTGGTTGCGGCCGCGCGCCGGTTCCGCGCGGCCGGTGGCGCGCTGCTGCCGATACCGGCGAACCACTACGACGACCTCGCCGCCCGATTCGACTTCGCCGACGGCGAGTTGGCGACCTACCGGGAACTCGGCATCCTCTACGACCGTGACGCGCACGGCGAGTTCCGGCACTGCTACACCAGGACCGTCGGCCGCGTCTTCTTCGAACTCCTCCAGCGGGACGGCGGGTATCGCGGGTACGGCGCCTCGAACGCCCCCGTCCGCCTCGCCGCCCAGCACGCCGCCCGCCGCCTCACTGGCGGCTGACGGTCCGGGTGACGCCGGTGACGACCGTGGTGGCCAGGATCCACCCGGTGATGATCAGGGCGTAGGCGAGGTACTGGTACCAGCCGCTCGGCGCGAAGGCGTCCTCCTGACCGAAGGAGATCACCGGCAGGAGCAGGTCGAGGGTGTAGAACACGGGATTGAAGTGCGGGGCCTCCGACGCCTTCAGCGGGCGCGGGTGGTGCAGGGCGTACGCGAGCGAGCCGACGGCCAGCAGCGACAGCAGCCAGACGGCGGCGCGCAGCGGGTGGAAGCCGTAGCCGACGGTGGCGTCCTGGACGTAGCCCCAGACGCGGCCGTACCAGGCGCGGGTCGAGCGCAGACGGCGCTGCTTGGCGAGAAGGACGAGCCGGGCGGCGTGGTCGTCGCCGACCCGGCGGTAGGCGGCCGACAACTGCTCGTAGGCGTAGGGGACGTAGCCGTCGCTGTCGCGCTCGAGCATGGGCAGGCGGCGCTCGGCGGGCACGTGCGGGGTGAGGGCCGTGTAGGTCAGCTCGCTGACGTACACCTCGCCGGGCAGCATCGCCGGTTCGAGGGTGAGGAGTTCGATGTGGGACCGGCGCAGGTTCAGCGCGCCGTCGACACGGTCACCGCCACGCAGCCAGAGTTCGCCGATCACGCTGCTGCTGGCCCGCAGGGCCGTCCCGCCCGGCCCGGAGAGGCGGGCGTGCAGCAGATCGAGGCAGCCGGGGATGCGGGAGCCCCGGAAGTCCACCCGCCCGCGCGCGGTGAGGCACGCCGCCCGGACGTCGCTGCCCACCGTGAGGTTCTGTGCGTCGAGGGCGGTGCCCGAGGGGTGGTCGAACTCGGTGTCGCGGAAGTTCACCGCGCCGGACACGGATGCTCCGGTGAGCCGGACCTGACCGTGTGCCCGCAGACCCGGTGCCCACAGGTCGTCCCCGATCGTCACCTGGTTCAGCTGCAGCACCGGCTCCTCGGCGCCGGCCGCCTCGAACGCGCCCCGGTCGACGAACAGCGCCCCCGCTATGTGCGCACCGCCCAGCCGTACCGGCCCCAGGAACCGGCAGTCCGTGAGCCGTAGCACCCCCTCGACCCGGACCGTCGCCGCGGACAGCCCGGGCAGCACCGAGTCGCTCAGGTTGAGCTGGCGCAGTCGCGCGCCGTACAGCTGCGGGACCTCCTCGAAGTGGCAGTGGCTCAGCCGGACCGCGTGGTCGGTCGTGCCGTACCGCAGGTCGAGGACACCGGTGATCCGGGCGCCGTCCACCTTCAGCGCGGCTATCTCACCGGGCTCCTCGGGCCCGTTGAGCAGCAGGGCCCGCAACACGGCCGCGCGCAGGGTCCGTTCGGGCCCCCACCGCCCGCCCTCGGCCGGGTCCTCGTCGTTCCCCGTACCGAAGTCGACCGCTTCCCCCGTGGCGAACGCCCGCCACACCCGCCGCTCGGCCGACGTCAGTTCGTTGATCTCCACAGGGTGGGACTCTAACGCCCTCACACGACAGTGGCCCGGGCCACGACACCAACGCGTCTGCTCATCTGCGGTGTTGAGCGAGCGCGGAGGTGTGCGTGGTCCGGGCCGGGCGGGTTACGGCCGGGTGTTCCACTCGGCGACGACCGGGCGGCCGTGCTCGGTCGACAGGCGGCTGACCGTGCCCGTGGAGAGTTGGAACAGCCGTCCCTCGGCGGGCGGCAGGCCCAGTCGGCGGGCGGTCAGGACGCGCAGGAAGTGGGCGTGCGCGATGAGGATCACGTCACCCGAGCGGTTGGCGAGGGCGGCGTCCACCCGGGCCAGCACCCGGTCGGCGCGGTCGCCCACCTCGGCCGGGGACTCGCCCGGGTGGCCGTCGGGGCCGGGCGGGACACCGTGCAGCCACAGGTCCCAGTGCGGGCGGGTGCGGTGGATCTCGACGGTGGTGATGCCCTCGTAGGCGCCGTAGTCCCACTCGTGCAGGTCGGGGTCGACCTCGTGCGAGGGGATGCCCGCGAGTTCGGCGGTGCGTATCGCGCGGCCGAGCGGGCTGGTCAGGGCGAGTGCGTAGGTCCGCTGCGAGAGGAGTGGAGCGAGGGACTTGGCCTGCTCCTCACCGTGCTGGGTGAGGGGCAGGTCGGTGTAGCTGGTGTGCTGTCCCGACACGCTCCACTCCGTCTCGCCGTGGCGGACCAGGAGAAGGTCCCCCACGGCCGGACTACTCCTTCGACTCGACGGCGTGGCCGCCGAACTGGTTGCGCAGCGCCGCGACCATCTTCATCTGCGGGGAGTCGTCCTGGCGGGAGGCGAACCGCGCGAACAGGGAGGCCGTGATCGTCGGCAGCGGAACGGCGTTGTCGATGGCCGCCTCGACCGTCCAGCGACCCTCGCCGGAGTCCTGCGCGAAGCCCTTGAGCTTGTCGAGGTGCTCGTCCTTGTCGAGGGCGTTGACCGCCAGGTCCAGCAGCCAGGAACGGATCACCGTGCCGTCCTGCCAGGACCGGAAGACCTCGCGGACGCTGTCGACCGAGTCGACCTTCTCCAGCAGCTCCCAGCCCTCGGCGTAGGCCTGCATCATGGCGTACTCGATGCCGTTGTGGACCATCTTCGAGAAGTGCCCGGCGCCGACCTTGCCCGCGTGGACATAGCCGTACGGGCCCTCCGGCTTGAGCGCCTCGAAGATCGGGTGGAGCCGCTCGACGTGCTCCTTGTCGCCGCCGACCATCAGCGCGTAGCCGTTCTGCAGGCCCCACACACCGCCGGAGACACCCGCGTCGACGAAGCCGATGCCCTTGGCGCCCAGCTCCTCGGCGTGCTTCTCGTCGTCCGTCCAGCGGGAGTTGCCGCCGTCGACGACCGTGTCGCCGGGGGAGAGGAGGGTGCCGAGTTCGTCGACGACGGACTGCGTGGCGGCGCCGGCCGGGACCATCACCCAGACCACGCGCGGCGCTTCCAGCTTGTCGACCAGTTCGGCGAGGCTCGTCGCGTCGGAGAGGTCGGGGTTGCGGTCGTAGCCGATGACGGTGTGGCCGGCGCGGCGGATCCGCTCGCGCATGTTGCCGCCCATCTTGCCGAGACCGATGAGTCCGATCTGCATGTCAGTTGCCTTCCTTCAGGTCGCGGTAGGCGGCCACGAGTGCGGTGGTGGAGGGGTCGAGGCCGGGGACGTCCGCGCCCTCGGTCAGGGCGGGTTCGACACGCTTGGCGAGCACCTTGCCGAGCTCGACGCCCCACTGGTCGAAGGAGTCGATGTTCCAGATCGCGCCCTGGACGAACACCTTGTGCTCGTAGAGAGCGATCAGCTGGCCGAGGACCGACGGGGTCAGCTCGCGGGCCAGGATGGTCGTGGTGGGGCGGTTGCCCGGGAAGGTGCGGTGCGCGACCTGCTCCTCGGGCACACCCTCCGCGCGCACCTCGTCGGCGGTCTTGCCGAAGGCGAGCGCCTGGCCCTGCGCGAACAGGTTGGCCATCAACAGGTCGTGCTGCGCCTTGAGTTCGTCGCTCAGTTCGTCCACCGGGCGGGCGAAGCCGATCAGGTCCGCCGGGATCAGCTTGGTGCCCTGGTGGATCAACTGGTAGTAGGCGTGCTGCCCGTTGGTGCCGGGCGTGCCCCACACCACCGGTCCGGTCTGCCACTCCACCGGACGCCCGTCACGCTGCACCGACTTGCCGTTGGACTCCATGTCCAGCTGCTGCAGATACGCCGTGAACTTGGAGAGGTAGTGCGAGTACGGCAGCACGGCGTGCGACTGGGCGTCGTGGAAGTTGCCGTACCAGATGCCCAACAGGCCGAGGATCAGCGGGGCGTTGGCCTCGGCCGGGGCGCTTCGGAAGTGCTCGTCGACGATCCGGAAGCCGTCCAGCATCTCGCGGAAGCGGTCCGGGCCGATGGCGATCATCAGGGAGAGGCCGATCGCCGAGTCGTAGGAGTAGCGGCCACCGACCCAGTCCCAGAACTCGAACATGTTGTCCGGGTCGATGCCGAACTCGGTGACCTTCCCGGCGTTCGTCGACAGGGCGACGAAGTGCTTCGCGACCGCCTTGTCGTCGCCCAGACCGTCCGGGCCCTCCAGCAGCCAGGAACGGGCCGAGGTGGCGTTGGTGATGGTCTCGATCGTGGTGAACGTCTTGGAGGCGACGATGAACAGCGTCTCCGCCGGGTCCAGGTCGCGCACCGCCTCGTGCAGGTCGGCGCCGTCCACGTTGGACACGAAGCGGAAGGTCAACTCCCGCTGCGTGAAGGCCCGCAGGGCCTCGTACGCCATCGCGGGGCCGAGGTCCGAGCCGCCGATGCCGATGTTGACGACGTTGCGGATCCGCTTGCCGGTGTGGCCGGTCCACTCGCCCGAGCGGACCCGCTCGGCGAAGCCGCTCATCTTGTCCAGCACCGCGTGCACCTTCGGCACGACGTTCTCGCCGTCGACCTCGACCACCGCGTCGCGCGGGGCGCGCAGGGCGGTGTGCAGCACGGCGCGGTTCTCCGTCGTGTTGATCTTCTCGCCGCGGAACATGGCGTCGCGCAGCCCGAACACGTCGGTGGCGGTGGCCAGGTCCCGGAGCAGGGCCAGGGTCTCGTCGGTGATCAGGTGCTTGGAGTAGTCGATGCGCAGATCACCCACGCGTACGACGTACCGCTCCGCGCGCCCGGGGTCGGTGTCGAACAGCTCCCGCAGCCGGGGTTCGCCCTGGGCGCGGTGGTCCTCCAGGGCGGTCCACTCGGGACGCCGGTTGAGACTTGGGGTGTCGGACATGTCAGACGGTCTCCTTCGCGCTCTCGCCGCGCAGGGCGATCGCGTACATCTCGTCGGCGTCGAGGCGGCGCAGCTCCTCGGCGATGAGCTCGGAGGTGGTGCGGACCTTCAGGGCGAGGGTGCGGGAGGGCTGGCCCGGCAGGGACAGCGTGGCCAGCGGGCCCTCGGGGCGGTCGATGACGATCTCGCCGTCGGTGGTGCCCAGGCGCACGGCGGTGACGACCGGGCCGGCCGTGACGACCCGGTCGATCCGCACGTTCAGCCGCGCCTCCAGCCAGCGCGCCAGCAGCTCGGCGGCGGGGTTCTCGGCCTCGGCCTCCACCGCGCCCGAGATGATCTGCGCCCGCGCCTGGTCCAGGGCGGCGGCCAGCATCGAGCGCCAGGGCGTCAGCCGGGTCCAGGCGAGGTCGGTGTCGCCGGGCGCGTAGGAGCGGACCCGGGTCTCCAGCGCCTCGAGGGGGTTCTCCACCGCGTACAGGTCGGTGATCCTGCGCTGTGCCAGCGCGCCCAGCGGGTCCTTCGAGGGCACCTCGGGCGCGTCCACCGGCCACCACACCACGACGGGCGCGTCCGGCAGCAGCAGCGGCAGCACGACCGAGTCGGCGTGGTCGGACACCTCGCCGTAGGTGCGCAGCACGACCGTCTCACCGGTGCCGGCGTCGGAGCCCACGCGCACCTCGGCGTCGAGCTTGGAGGCGACGCGGTCGCGCGGGGTGCGGGCCTGCCGCCTGATGACGACCAGGGTGCGCGAGGGGTGCTCGTGCGAGGCCTCCTCGGCCGCCTTGATCGCGTCGTAGGCGTTCTCCTCGTCCGTGACGATCACCATCGTCAGGACCATGCCCACGGCAGGCGTACCGATGGCGCGGCGACCCTGCACCAGCGCCTTGTTGATCTTGCTTGCCGTGGTGTCGGTCAGGTCGATCTTCATGGCCTGCGCCAGCTCCGTCCGTCTCGTGCGAGCATCTCGTCGGCTTCCTCGGGTCCCCAGGTACCCGAGGCGTACTGCGCGGGCTTGCCGTTCTTCGCCCAGTACTCCTCGATCGGGTCGAGGATCTTCCAGGACTCTTCCACTTCCTGGTGGCGGGGGAAAAGGTTGGCGTCGCCGAGCAGTACGTCCAGGATGAGCCGCTCGTACGCCTCCGGGCTGGACTCGGTGAAGGACTCGCCGTAGGCGAAGTCCATCGACACGTCCCGGATCTCCATCGAGGTGCCCGGGACCTTGGAGCCGAACCGGACCGTCATGCCCTCGTCGGGCTGGACGCGGATGACGATCGCGTTCTCGCCGAGCTCCTCGGTGGCGGTGGAGTCGAAGGGCGAGTGCGGGGCGCGCTGGAAGACGACCGCGATCTCGGTGACCCGGCGGCCCAGCCGCTTGCCGGTGCGCAGATAGAACGGCACACCCGCCCAGCGGCGGTTGTCGAGTCCCAGCTTGACGGCCGCGTAGGTGTCGGTCGTGGAGGACGCGTCGATGCCGTCCTCCTCCAGGTAGCCGCGGACCTTCTCGCCGCCCTGCCAGCCCGCCGCGTACTGTCCGCGCACGGTGTGGGCGCCGAGGTTGTCCGGCAGCTTCACGGCCTTGAGGACCTTCAGCTTCTCGGTGAGCAGCGACTCGGCGTCGAAGGCGGCCGGCTCCTCCATGGCGGTCAGCGCCATCAGCTGCAGCAGGTGGTTCTGGATGACGTCACGGGCGGCGCCGATGCCGTCGTAGTAGCCGGCGCGGCCGCCGATGCCGATGTCCTCGGCCATCGTGATCTGGACGTGGTCGACGAAGGACCGGTTCCAGATCGGCTCGTACATCTCGTTGGCGAAACGGAGCGCCAGGATGTTCTGGACGGTCTCCTTGCCGAGGTAGTGGTCGATGCGGAAGACCTGGTCCGGCTCGAAGACCTCGTGCAGGACCGCGTTCAGCGCACGGGCGCTCGCGAGGTCGCGGCCGAACGGCTTCTCGATGACCGCGCGCCGCCAGGCGCCCTCGGGCGCGTTCGCCAGGCCGTGCTTCTTCAGCTGCTGGACGACCTTCGGGAAGAACTTCGGCGGCACGGAGAGGTAGAAGGCGAAGTTGCCCCCGGTGCCGCGGGAGGCGTCCAGCTCCTCGACGGCCGACTTCAGCTGCTTGAAGGCGGTGTCGTCGTCGAAGTCGCCGGGGATGAACCGCATGCCCTCGGCGAGCTGCTGCCAGACCTCCTCACGGAACTCGGTGCGCGCGTGCTCGCGGACGGAGTCGTGCACGATCTGCGCGAAGTCCTCGTCCTCCCAGTCCCGGCGGGCGAACCCGACGAGCGAGAAGCCCGGCGGCAGCAGACCGCGGTTGGCCAGGTCGTAGACGGCCGGCATCAGTTTCTTGCGGGAGAGGTCACCGGTGACGCCGAAGATGACCAGGCCGGAGGGGCCGGCGATACGGGGGAGGCGTCGGTCGCGCGGGTCGCGCAGCGGGTTCTCCCACTCGACGGTGGCAGGGATCTCGGTCATTCCGCGTCCACTCCCTTGCTGTCCGGGGACTTGCTGTCCAGGGACTTGGCGACGGCCTCCAGCAGGTCCTGCCAGGCCGTCTCGAACTTGGCGACACCCTCGTCCTCGAGCTGCTGCACGACCTCCTCGTACGAGATCCCGAGGGCCTCCACGGCGGCCAGGTCGGCGCGCGCCTGCGCGTAGCCGCCGGTCACCGTGTCACCGGTGATCCCGCCGTGGTCGGCGGTGGCGTCGAGGGTGGCCTCCGGCATCGTGTTCACGGTGCCCGGGGCGACCAGCTCGTCCACGTACAGGGTGTCCTTGTACGCGGGGTCCTTCACGCCGGTCGAGGCCCACAGCGGGCGCTGCCGGTTGGCGCCGGCGCCGGCGAGAGCGGTCCAGCGGTCCGACGACCGGGACGGGTCGCCGGCGGAGCCGAACACCTCTTCATAAGCCTGGTACGCCAGCCGCGCGTTCGCCAGCGCGGCCCGGCCCTTGAGGGTGGTCGCCTCGGGGGAGCTCAGGCCGGTCAGCCGCTTGTCGATCTCGGAGTCCACGCGGGAGACGAAGAAGGAGGCGACCGAGTGGATGGCCGTGAGGTCGAGGCCCCTGGCCCGCGCCTTCTCCAGGCCGGCGAGGTAGGCGTCCATGACCTCGCGGTAGCGCTCCAGGGAGAAGACCAGCGTGACGTTGACGCTGATGCCGAGGCCGATGACCTCGGTGATCGCCGGGAGGCCGGCCCGGGTCGCCGGGATCTTGATCATGACGTTGGGCCGGTCGACGAGCCAGGAGAGCTGCTTGGCCTCGGCGACGGTGGCCCTGGTGTCGTGGGCCAGACGCGGGTCGACCTCGATGGAGACCCGGCCGTCCCGGCCGCCGGTCGCGTCGTGGACGGGCCGCAGGACGTCGGCGGCGGCGCGGACGTCGGCGGTGGTCATCATCCGTACGGCCTCTTCGACCGTCACGCCGCGCACGGCCAGGTCGGCGAGCTGCTCCTCGTAGCCCTCGCCGGAGCCGATGGCGGCCTGGAAGATGGACGGGTTGGTGGTGACGCCGACGACGTGCTTGTCGCGGACGAGTTCGGCGAGGTTGCCGGTCTCGATGCGCCCGCGCGAGAGGTCGTCCAGCCAGATGGAGACGCCTTCGTCGGTGAGGCGCTCGAGTGCTCCCGCGGTGGCGGTTGCTTCGGTCATGGTACTGATCATCTTCTTTCTGGCGATCGGATCAACCGCGGGCGGCGGAGAGGCCCGTCGTTGAATTGAACACAGCCTTGGCCGTTGCGGCGACGTTCTCGGGGGTGAAGCCGAACTCGGCGAACAGGGTCTTCGCGTCGGCGGAGGCGCCGAAGTGCTCCAGGGAGACGATGCGTCCCGCGTCACCGGTGAAGCGGTACCACGTCAGGCCGATGCCCGCCTCGACCGCGACGCGGGCCTTCACCGACGGCGGAAGCACGCTCTCGCGGTACTCGCGCGGCTGCTCCTCGAACCACTCCACCGACGGCATCGACACCACGCGGGTACCGATCCCCTCGGCCTCCAGCTGCTCCCGCGCGGCGACGGCGAGCTGCACCTCGGAGCCGGTGGCGATGAGGACGACGTCCGGGGTCCCCTTCGAGGACTCCTTCAGGACGTAACCGCCCTTCGCCGCATCCGGGTTGGGGGCGTACGTCGGTACGCCCTGACGGGTGAGCGCGAGTCCGTGCGGGGCCGGGTTCGTGGCGTGCCGCCTCAGGATCTCGGCCCAGGCGACGGCGGTCTCGTTGGCGTCGGCCGGGCGGACCACGTTCAGACCGGGGATGGCGCGCAGCGCGGCCAGGTGCTCGACCGGCTGGTGCGTCGGGCCGTCCTCGCCGAGACCGATGGAGTCGTGCGTCCAGATGTAGGTCACCGGGAGCTGCATCAGCGCCGACATCCGCACCGCGTTGCGCATGTAGTCGGAGAACACCAGGAAGGTGCCGCCGTAGACGCGGGTGTTGCCGTGCAGGGCGATCCCGTTCATCTCCGCGGCCATGGAGAACTCGCGGATGCCGAAGTGGACGGTACGGCCGTACGGGTCGGCCCCGGGCAGCGGGTTGCCCTTCGGCAGGAAGGAGCTGGTCTTGTCGATGGTGGTGTTGTTCGAGCCGGCCAGGTCGGCGGAGCCGCCCCACAGCTCGGGCAGCACGGCACCCAGCGACTGCAGCACCTTGCCGGAGGCGGCGCGGGTGGCGACCGACTTGCCCTCCTCGAAGACCGGCAGGGCCTCCTCCCAGCCATCGGGCAGCCGGCCGGCCACGACCCGGTCGAACAGCTCGGCGCGCTGCGGGTCGGCGCCGCGCCACTTGTCGAGCTGCTTGTCCCAGGCCGCGTGCGCCTCGGCGCCGCGGTCCAGGGCCTCGCGGGTGTGGGCGAGGACGTCGGCGTCGACCTGGAAGGACTGCTCGGGGTCGAAGCCGAGGACGCGCTTGGTGGCGGCGACCTCGTCGGCGCCGAGCGCGGAGCCGTGGGCGGCCTCGGTGTTGCGTGCGTTCGGCGCGGGCCAGGCGATGATCGTGCGCATCGCGACGATGGAGGGCCGGCCGGTCTCGGCCTGGGCGGCCCTCAGCGCCGCGTAGAGGGCCGGTACGTCGATGTCGCCGTCCTCGGCGGGCTCGACGCGGTGGGTGTGCCAGCCGTAGGCCTCGTACCGCTTCAGGACGTCCTCGGAGAAGGCGGTCGCGGTGTCGCCCTCGATGGAGATGTGGTTGTCGTCGTAGAGGAAGACCAGGTTGCCGAGCTTCTGGTGCCCGGCGAGGGAGGAGGCCTCGGCGGAGACGCCCTCCTCCAGGTCGCCGTCGGAGACGATCGCCCAGATGGTGTGGTCGAAGGGGGAGGCGCCCTCGGGGGCATCCGGGTCGAACAGACCGCGCTCGTAGCGGGCGGCCATCGCCATGCCGACGGCGTTGGCGGCGCCCTGGCCGAGCGGACCGGTGGTGGTCTCCACGCCCGCCGTGTGGCCGTACTCGGGGTGACCGGGCGTCTTGGACCCGTGGGTCCTGAAGGCCTTCAGGTCATCGAGCTCGAGCTCGTACCCGGCCAGGAACAGCTGGGTGTAGAGGGTCAGCGAGGTGTGGCCGGGGGAGAGGACGAAACGGTCCCGGCCGGTCCACTCGGGGTCCGCGGGATCGTGGCGCATCACCTTCTGAAAGATCGTATACGCGGCCGGTGCGAGCGCCATCGCGGTGCCCGGGTGGCCGTTACCGACCTTCTGCACGGCGTCGGCGGCCAGCAGTCGCGCGGTGTCGACGGCGCGTCGGTCGAGTTCGGTCCATTCGAAGCTGTCCGGTGTCTGCGTGCTCATCTTCAAGAAGTCCTCGATCGCAGCGGTCTTTCTGGCCTGACGCGTTCAACCTTAAAAATCTGACTTTTACGGTGGTAGGTCCTCGTGTGCCAGCCTGTGGTGAAAGTGGGACACCGAGAGCACCAGCCGGGCGGCGTGAGAGGGACATGGCGGACAGAACCATCCAAGGCGGCGACGGTGACGGGGGCGTGGACGTGATCAGAACGTTCCCCTTCCCGGTCGAGCTGAGTGTGTGCGGGGTCGGCATGCAGGTCGGCCCCATGGGAGCCGGCCGCACCTGGCACGCGGACGCCCCGCTGCACCGCGTCCACCGCATCGACTTCCATGTCGTGATGCTCTTCGACGACGGCCCCGTCCGCCACATGATCGACTTCGCCGAGTACGAGGCGAGGGCGGGGGACGTGCTGTGGATCCGTCCGGGCCAGGTCCACCGTTTCCCGAAGGTCAGCGAGTACCGCGGAACCGTGCTGACCATGCAGCCGGGCTTCCTGCCCCGTGCCACGGTGGAGGCAACGGGCCTCTACCGCTACGACCTCCCACCCCTGCTCCGCCCGGACGACGCACAACGGGCCGCCCTGCGCTCGGCCCTGACGCAGTTGCGATACGAGTACGAGGACACCACGACACTTCCGCTGAGTCTTCACACGGCGGTCCTGCGTCACTCCCTGACGGCGTTCCTCCTCCGTCTCGCCCATCTGGCGGCGAGTTCGGCCCAGGCGGCCCGCGGTCAGTCGGACACCACCTTCACCCTCTTCCGGGACGCCGTGGAGAAGCACTTCGCCACCAACCACAGCGTCAGCGCCTACGCCGACTCCCTCGGCTACTCCCGCCGCACCCTCGTCCGCGCGGTCCGCGCCGCCACCGGCGAGACCCCCAAGGGCTTCATCGACAAGCGGGTCGTCCTGGAGGCCAAGCGACTCCTGGCCCACACCGACCTCCCGATCGGCCGCGTCGGCGCGGCCGTCGGCTTCCCGGACGCGGCGAACTTCTCCAAGTTCTTCCAGCAGCACACGGACATGACACCGGCGGCGTTCCGGGCCGAGATGCACTGAGAAGGGGCCCCCCCCACCCGGCGTGGGGCCCCTCTTCTGGGCGAACCGCGGTGTCAGTGACCGAAGTCGAACCAGTTCACGTTCACGAAGTCCGCCGGCTGGCCGCTGGAGAAGGTCAGATAGACGTCGTGGGTGCCGGTGACCGCACTGATGTTGGCCGGGATCGTCGTCCAGGACTGCCAGCCGCCGGTGTTGGCGACGGCGAAGCTGCCGACGGGTGTGCTGGTGGCGCTGTCGAGGCGTACCTGGACCAGACCGCTCACCCCGCTCGCCGCGCCGCTCGCCACCCGGGCGTAGAACTGCCTGGCCGCGGTGGAGCCGAAGTTGACGCCCTTGTAGAGGGCCCAGTCGCCGTTGGCGATGTAGCCGACGTCCTGTCCGCCGCCGGTGTCCGAGGTGGTCTCGGTGCTGACGCCGGACTGGCTGTCGTACGACTCCGCCTGGATGGCGCTGTAGGCGTCACGGTTGCCGGACGGCGGAGGCGTGGTGGTACCGCTCCCACTGGACGACAGCACCTGGACGTAGTCCACCAGCATCGGGTGTCCGGACTCGGTGGCGCCGGTCGGTCCGCCGCCGAACGCGGCCGGGAAGGCGCCGCCCATCGCCACGTTCAGAATGACGAAGAAGCCGTGGTTGGTGGCGTTGGCCCAGGTCGTGGCATCCACCTGACCGGCCGTCACCGTCTGGTAGTTGACCCCGTCGACGGAGAAGCGGATCGCCTCGGGGCTGGCCGAGCGGTCCCACTCCATGGTGTAGGTGTGGAAGCCCGACTGGCAGGTCGTGTTGGGGCAGGCCGTCGAATTGCCCAGGCCCGTCGTCTCGTTGCAGGGGCCGCCCGAGGCCGTGCCGCAGTGCATGGTGGCCCAGGTCTTGTTGATGCCGTTGACGTTCTCCATGATGTCGAGCTCGCCGACGCTGGGCCAGTTCTGGTAGTTGCCGCGGTAGGGCGCGCCCAGCATCCAGAACGCCGGCCAGTAGCCGGCCGCCGCGTTCCCCGTGACGTCGGGCATCTGGATCCGTGCCTCGACGCGCAGCTTGCCGCCCGCCGGGGGCTGGAAGTCGGTGCGGTTGGTCTCGATACGGCCCGAGGTCCAGTTGCCGGCCGCGTCCCGGATCGGGGTGATCCTGAGGTTGCCGCTGCCGTCGAGGGCGACGTTGCTGGTGCTGCTGGTCATCGTCTCGACCTCGGAGGTGCCCCAGTTGGCGGGGCCGCCCGGATAGGAGGTTCCGGTGTCGTACTGCCAGTTGGAGGTGGAGACGCCGGTGCCGGCCGAGCCGTTGAAGTCGTCGAGGAAGACCTGGGTCCAGCCCGACGGGGGTGTGGGGGCGGAGGCGTCGGCTGACTGGGTGGCGGCCGTGGCGAGCGCGGCCGCCAGGCCGAGCGTGCTGAGGACGGCGACGAGCGCGCGTCGCCGTCTCGGTGTGCCGGAGCTTGCACTCATGGGGGTGCCTCTCGGGTACGGGGATGGCTGCGGGGTGCCGATTGAGAGCGCTCTCAAAGTGGCCCCAATGTGCTCCCGCCCACACCGGTCGTCAAGACTTAAAACAAGGAAAGTCCTTCCGGCGCGGGTGAGTTCACCCCATGAATGCCGTTTGTGCTAGACGGCGCTTCCGGCCTTCCACCCCTCCCACGACAGGTTCCAGCCGTTGAGCCCGTTGGCCGGATCCACCGTCCGCTCGCCGGAGTTCCTGACGATGACGACATCCCCGAGCATCGAGCTCCTGTAGAACTTGTAGCCGTCCACGGAGGGGTCGTTCGCGCCCTTCGCGTCGTGCAGACCGACGCAGCCGTGACTGGTGTTCTCGTGGCCGAAGACCGAGGTGGACGCCCAGTAGTTGCCGTGCACGAAGGTGCCGGAAGTGGTCAGGCGCTGGGCGTGCGGCACGTCCGGGATGTCGTACTCGTCGCCGAGTCCGACCGTGGAGGACTCCATCCGGGTCTGCTGGAACCGCTCGCTGATCACCATGATCCCGGACCAGGTGGTGTGCTGGGCATTGCCGCCGGAGACCGGATAGGTGGCGACGGTCTCCCCGTCCCGTTCGACCACCATCTCCTTGCTCGCCAGGTCGACGGTGCTGATCTGGGCGCGGCCGATGTGGAAGGTGACGTCCTTGTGCTGGACGCCGTAGACGCCCTCGGCGCCCTGGACGTCCTTCAGCCGCAGGCTGAGGGTGATCTTCGTGCCGGGCGCCCAGTACGTCTCGGGCCGGAAGTCCAGCCGGGTGTCGCCGAACCAGTGGCCGACCACCTCGACGGCGGGCTCGGCGGTGACGGTGATGGCCTTCTGCACGGCCGCCCTGTCCTTCACGGCGTGCGTGAAGTTGATCGACACGGGCATGCCGACGCCGGAGGTCGAGTCCGCCTCGGGCGTGAAGTAGCCGACGAAGGTCTCACCGGGCGACTTGGTGGTGAAGGTCGTGGTCCGCGCCGAGCCGCCCTTCGGGGTGGCGGTCACCGTGTACTTCGTGCCCGAGTAAGGGTTTCTCGCCGACGTCCACCTGGTCCTGGCCGCGTTGAACGAACCGGCCAGTGTCGAGCCGTCGTTGCCGGTGACCTTGACCGACGCGAGCGTGCCGTCGGTCACGGTGACCTCGACCGGGTTCGCGAAACCGGCCTTCCTGGTGCCGTCGGCGGGGGTGACCGAGACCGCCGGCCTCCTCGCCGCCGCCTTCGCGGACGCGGCTGGCGTGGCCGTGTCCTCGGAGGCGCCCGCCGAACCGCTGCACCCGCTCAGTACGGCGGCGGCCGGTACGACGCCGAGCGCGCCGAGCACACCGCGCCGGGACCACCTCCCCGACCGCTGCGGGGACCGGTTCGATATGTGCGAGACGCCCACGGCAGGCCTTTCCGGGATTTCCACCTTGTCCGGACGGATCCTGCGCCGCGCGTATGTGCTGATCCTTTGAAAGTCCGGGCCGCTTCCTGAGATTCCGGTGAGGACTCCCCGGGGGCCCGGCCGTTGCGGTCCACTGCCCTTCCGGTTCAGCGGCTCGCCGGCTCGGCCGGCTCTCGTGCCTCCTCGCTCACCCCGAACCGCTCGTGCACCCGCCGCAGCGGCCTCGGCGCCCACCACGCCCGCCGCCCCAGCAGCGCCATCGTCGCCGGGACAAGCAGCATCCGTACGACCGTCGCGTCGATCAGCACCGCGAGGGTCAGGCCCAGGCCGATCTGCAGGATCGGAGAGAAGCCGCCGGTCATGAAGGCGCCGAAGACGACGGCCAGCAGCAGCGCGGCGCAGGTCACCACGCGCCCGGAGCGGCGCAGACCGGTCACCACGGCCTCCTGGTCGTCCCCGGTCAGCCGGCGCGACTCGCGCATCCGGGCCAGGATGAACAGCTCGTAGTCCATGGCCAGTCCGAAGGCGATGGCCACGATCAGCGGTGGCGCGGTCAGGCTCAGGGCGCCCAGGCCCTCGGCGCCCAGCGCGCCGGCCAGATGACCGTCCTGGAAGACCCACACCACCACACCGAGCGCGGCGCCCAGGCTGAGCAGCGTGGTCAGGATCGTGCGCAGCGGGATCAGCACCGAACCCGTGAAGGCGAACAGCAGCGCGAAGATGCCGACGAGCACGGTCAGGGCCGCCCAGGGCGCCCGGTCGGCGAGCATCGCGCGGAAGTCGACGAGCCGGGCGGCTGCCCCGGTGACCTGCACGGGCTCCGAGCCGCGCAGCTCCCGCACCCGCCGCACCAGACCGGTCGCCGCCGCGCCGTCGACCCGGCCGGAGGGCTGCAGCTGCACGACCCTCGCCCCGCCCGGCAGCGCACGGACCTCGGCGGTCGGGGAGAGAGCGCGGATCCGGTCGGCGGTCGCCGCGTCGGTGCCGGGCCTCAGGACGACCGTGACCGGCGAGACGCCCGTGCCGGGCGGGAAGTGTGCACCGACGGTGTCGTACAACTGCCGCGCCTCGGTGCTCGACGGGAGCTGGGTGGCGTCACCGATCTCGATCCGCATGCCGGTGGCGGGCAGGGCGAGGACCAGCAGGGCCGGTACGACGGTGGCGAGCACGGCGATCCGGCGGCGGGCGGCGAAGCGCGCGAGGCGGGCGAAGACGCGGCCCTCCTCGCCCTCCGGCCGTGTCCTCGCGGGGGCGATCCGCGCGCCGAACCGTGTCAGCAGCGCGGGCAGCAGCGTCACCGCGGCCAGCATGTCGACGACCACGACCGCCGCCACCGCGAGGCCCATGCTGCGCAGGAACACGCTCGGGAAGACCAGCAGTCCGGTGAGGCTGACGGCGACGGTGAGCCCGGAGAACAGCACGGTCCGCCCGGCCGCCGCGACCGTACGGTGCACGGCCTCGACCACGTCCTCGGTGTGCCGGCGTTCCTCCCGGAAACGGACCAGCATCAACAGGGCGTAGTCCACGGCGAGTCCGAGGCCCAGCATGGTGGTGACCTGGATCGCGTAGACCGAGATGTCGGTGACCTCGCTGAAGCCGGACAGCGCCAGGAACGCGCCCGCGATCCCGCTGACCGCGATCACGAGCGGCAGCGCGGCCGCACGCAGTCCGCCGAACACCACGAGCAGCAGGGCGAGTACGACGGGCAGGGAGATCAACTCGGCGTCGCGCACGTCCTCCTGGGCCCGTTCGCCGAGCTGCTTGCCCAGCAACGGGCCGCCGCTGACGTGCACGTCGGGCGCCTCGATCCGCTTGATGCGCGCGGCGGCCGCGTCGACGGCCTTCTCCTCGGCGTCGTCGCCGAGACCGCCCTCGAGGGTGACCGGGACGATCAGGGCGCGCCCGTCGCGCGCCGTGAGCCCGTGGGTGGTGTACGGATCCGGTACGGCGGCGACCCCGGGAACGCGACGCACGTCGGCGACGGCCCGTTCGACCCGGGTGCGCAGGCCGGCGTCCGCCACCGCGACGCCCGCCACGACCCCGGTGACCGACTCACCGGTCGGATCGGTCCGGTCGAGGTACTGGGCCGCGTGCTCGGACTCGGTGCCGGGGACGTCGGGCACGTTGTCGGAGAGCCGCCCGAAGACGCCCGTCCCGAGCCCGAAGCCGAGCAACAGCAAGAGCAGCCAGAGCAGGATCACGGTGAGCGGACGGCGGGTGGCCGTCCGGGCGAGGACGGAGAGCACGGTCCCTCCCTGCGGAGTGTCGGTGGACATGCCCTCAGGCTCATGCGGGCGGGTGTGTCCACGGATCGCCGGAGCGAGCGGTTTCGAGTCCTCGGCCGCACGGGGGAGAGGGGGGTGCGGCTCACTCTCCAGGGGGAGGCGGGAATCGTTCCGGTCGCGGCGGAGGTTGACCGACTCACCACATCCGGCCGTCGAGGAGCGCCCCGTGCCCGAGGAATCCCCCGTCCGCGAACTCCGTCTCGTCGTCACGGCGTCCGACTACGACGAGGCGCTGCGCTTCTACCGGGACGTCCTCGGCATGCCCGAGCGTGCCGCCTTCTCGTCCCCCGACGGCCGGGTCACCCTCCTCGAGGCGGGCCGGGCCACCCTGGAGCTGACCGATCCCGGGCACGCCGCCTTCATCGACGAGGTGGAGGTGGGGCGGCGCGTGGCCGGGCCGATCCGGGTCGCCTTCCAGGTGGACGACTCCACCGCCGTCACGGCCCGGCTCGCCGCCGCCGGAGCCGACGTCCTCGCCGAGCCGACCCGCACGCCCTGGAACTCCCTGAACTCGCGGCTCGAGGCCCCTGGCGCGCTCCAGCTGACCCTCTTCGAGGAGCTCGGCCAGGGCCTCTTGCGAAAGTCCCGCCGTCCGCCCGGAGGGCGGGCCCTGCGGCGTCATGGGGGAGCGTGCCGGGCGTCGCGGGGCAGGCGGGACTTTCGCCACCGGCCCTAGGGAGCCCCGGGCGCCACCAGCCCCGTCTCGTACGCGCAGATCACCGCCTGCACCCGGTCCCGCAGGCCGAGCTTGCCCAGGACGTTGCTGACGTGGGTCTTGACGGTGTGCTCGCTGACGAAGAAGGCCGTGGCGATCTCGGCGTTGGACAGACCGCGGGCCAGCAGCCGCAGGGTCTCCACCTCGCGGGCGGTCAGGACCTCCAGACGCTGCGGGGTGGCCGAGGCGGCGGCCTCCTCCCGGCGGCGCCGGACGACGTCCGCGACCAGGCGCCGGGTCACCGTGGGCGCGAGCAGGGAGTCGCCGGCCGCGACCACCCGCACGGCGTGCACCAGGTCGTCGCGGCGCACGTCCTTGAGGAGGAAGCCGCTGGCGCCCGCGTACAGCGCCTCGTACACGTACTCGTCGAGGTCGAACGTCGTCAGCATGACGACCTTGCACGCGGACCGCGCGCACACCCGCCGGGCCGCCTCCAGGCCGTCCATCTCCGGCATGCGGATGTCGAGGAGCAGCACGTCCGGCGCGTGCCGGTGCACCGCCGTGACCGCCTCTGCGCCGTCCCCGGCCTCCGCGACCACCTCGATGTCCTGCTGGGCTTCGAGGATCATGCTGAACCCGCTGCGCACGAGTTCCTGGTCGTCGGCGACGACCACGCGGATGCTCACCCCAGCGCCGCCTGCCGGTCCGCCGCGACGGGCAGCCGTACGGCGACCCGGAAGCCGCCGTGCGGTCCCCGTCCGGTGTCCGCGCTGCCTCCGCAGGCGGCGGCCCGCTCCCGGATGCCGATGAGCCCGTGTCCGCCGCCCGGCCCGGCCGGGCCCCGTCCGTCGTCGGTCACCGTCAGGGTCAACGCGTCCTCCGTCCAGTCCAGTTCGACCGTCGCCGAGGCAGCGTACGCATGCTTCACCGTGTTCGTCAGTGCCTCCTGCGTCACCCGGTAGGCGGCGACCTCCGCGTCCGGCGGCAGCGGCCGCGGCTCGCCCGTCGTGCGCAACTCCACGCGCAGTCCGGTGGATTCACCGACCCGACGCACCAGCCCGGGCAGGGCCGCCGTCCCCGGCTGGGGTGAAGTGCCGTCGCGGGGTTCCTCCTTGAGCACGCCGAGGATCCGCCGCAGCTGCGCCATCGCGTCCCGGCCGGCCGTCGCGATCGCGTCGAAGGAGGCCTCCGCGCGCTGCGGATCGCTGCGCACCACGACCGGTCCCGCCTCCGCCTGCACCACCATCAGGCTCACCGCGTGGGCGAGGACGTCGTGCATGTCCCGGGCGATCCTGGCCCGTTCCTGGGCGATGGCCCGTGCGGTGTCAGCGGCCCGCTCACCCTCCAGACGCCGGGCCCGGTCCTCGACCGCGTCGGTGTACGCGCGCTGCACCCGGGCGAGTGTGCCGAGCCCGTACGCGCACAGGATCGTCAGCAGATGGAAGGCGTACTCGAAGGGCCGGGCGTTCTCCTTGTGCTGCATGGTCAGCGTCGCGCCGAGCAGCCAGCCCGCCAGCATCAGGCGGCGCTGCCAGGCGGGCGAGCGGGCGGCCAGCGTGTACAGCACGACGAGGCCGCCCCACACCACGTCCGGTGGCGGCGCGTGGTAGACGGCCATCGCGGGCGTGGCCGCGGAGATCACCCACGCGGTGGCGAAGGGCGCGCGCCGCCGCCACACCAGCGGCACCGCGGTCGCGGCGCCGAGCAGCCAGCCCTGCCAGCTGAGGCGGTCGTCGCCCTCGTCGGGAAACAGCCACTGCAGGGACACGGCGAACAGCACGAGCGCGGCGAGGGCGGTGTCGACGACGTACGGATTCGCGGCACGCACCCGCGCGGCGATCCGCGGGATCCAGGAGGACGGGGACATGAGCGGCTCCTCGGACAAGGGCCGTTCCAGTATCCCGACGAGCGGCGGCGCGCGCCTCGCCGGTGAGAGGGATATGAGCCTTGCAGCCCTACGGCTCCTTCGGCGGCCGCCAGCCCAGGGCTCGGGAGATTCCTCGTGCCGCGAGTCGTACCGCCGGTATGAGGACCGGGATCTGGGCGTCGGTCTGCGGTACCACCACCGACACCGCGGCCGTCACCGTGCCGCCCGGTCCGCGTACCGGTGCGGCCACCGACAGGGCGTCGTCGGTGACCTGCCGGCTGCTCACCGCGACCCCCGTGCGCCGTACCTCGGCCAGCACCCGGCGCAGCCGCGCCGGGTCGGTGATGGTGTACGGCGTGAAGGCCGCGAGCGGGCCCGCGCAGTACTCGTCCTGGGAGTCCGGGTCCGCATGCGCCAGCAGCGCGAGCCCGACCCCCGTGGCGTGCAGCGGCCAGCGCGCGCCGACCCGGATGTGCACGCCGACCGCCGACCGCCCCGACAGCCACTCGATGTAGACGACCTCGCCCCCGTCCCGCACCGCCATCTGCACGTTCTCGTGGGTGGCCTCGTACAGGTCCTCCAGGTACGGCAGCGCGATCTGCCGCAGCGCGAGTCCGCGCGGGGCGAGTGCCGCGACCTCCCAGAGCCGGAGCCCGACGTGGTAGACGCCGGACGCGTCCCGCTCCAGCGCGCCCCAGTCGGTGAGCGCGCCGACCAGGCGGTGCGCGGTGGTGAGGGTCAGCCCGGCCCGCCGGCTGATGTCCGTCAGGGACAGCGCCGGGTGCTCGTGGTCGAACGCGGCGAGCACGGACAGCAGCCGGTCGGGCGCGGAGCGGAGGGTCATGGCCGGGCGTCTCCCGGGTGCGCGAGGTCGTAGGGGCGGGGATAGGGGGCGGGGCGGTAGTCGACGTACCGTGCCGCGGACGTCGAATCCTCCCGCGCGGCGCGGGAGTTGAGGACCGCAGGTGAGGTGTCCCAGCGGCCCGTGTCGAGGCGGTGCTCCAGGGTGTGCAGGGCCCCGAGCATCTCGCCGGAGGTGAAGGCGCAGTGTCCGGGGCCGTCGACATAGGCCTGGCTGAGCAGCCGGCCGGAGCCGGCCGCGGTGGCGGCCCGCCGGTACGCACTCTCGGCCTGGACCGGGATCAGTCCGTCGCCGGTGGTGTGGATGTCCAGCTGCGGGTCGCTCAGCCGGCCGCCGAACACACTGGTGCGCCGCATCCACCGGACGGCCGCGGGGTCGGCGGAGATCCGGGGGGCGCGGTTCAGTGCCGCGAGGTCGGTACGCAAGGACACTCCCGCCTCCTTGTAGAGCTCCGTCACCTCTTTGTACAGCGGGGACCGGCCCAGCATCGCGGTGTAGTCGACGCCGGTGTTCCAGGACATGGTGCCCCCGGCCCGGCTCTCCGCCTCCTGCCGCCAGCTGAAGGCGGGCAGCTGCAGCAGACCGGAGACGGCCGTGTACTGGTTGCGCTCCTGGCCGTCCCAGTCCGTCGGGCCCGGCTGGGTCTGCGCGGGGTCGTTGTGGCCGGGGATGTCGTGCAGGGCGGCGGCGAGCGCGATGCGGGCGCGGCCGGCGGCGCTCTGCTGGGCCGCGGAGACCTTCGAGGTGAGGGCTTTGGCCGCGCCCACGGCCGCCGCCTGGTCGGCGAAGCCGGTGAGCGGGATGTCCTCGCCGGGCGCGAGCAGGGTCCGCAGGGCGAAGACGGGGTCGAGGGTGCTGTTCCAGTTGGCGACCCCGCCCTGGACCAGCCCGCACATCGACAGCGAGCCGCCGAAGCGGTCCGCGTGCCGCTCGGCGAGGGTCGTGGTGACCAGGCCGCCGTACGAGGTGCCCCAGGCGATCGTCCGCCGGGCGGTGCCGAACTCCGCGGTGAACAGGTCGAGGGTGGCGAGCTGGTCCGGTACCGCCTGGGTCACCGCCCAGCCGGTCGTGGCGTACGAGGAGCCGATGAGCGCGTAGCCCTCGGCGAGCAGCTTGCCGGCGGTGGTGGCGTCGGGGGAGTCCTGCGCCGGGTTGGGCGCACCGGCGGGGCGGTAGCCGTGGCTGTAGAGCAGCACGGTGCCGTTCCAGTGGGCGGGCACGTCCATCGAGTACGTGGCGCCCGAGGGGAGCCGGCCTTCGACATGGGCGTCCGTGGCCGCCTGGGCGGGTACGGCGGCGGCCGCGCCCAGGGTGAGGGTCAGCGCGGCGAGGCGGATGCGGGTCTTCACGTGAGGTCCCTTCCGGTGGGGCGTGCGGGACGAAACCCCGGTGAAATTAGGCACTCACTCTTCGGCAGTCAATAACTTGCACAACATGGGTTCGCGGTCGAGTGCACGCACGACGTCAGCCCAGTCCGTCCTCGGCGATCCGCAGCAGCAGCGTGTGCAGCGTCTCCCGCTCGGCCGGACCCAGCGGGCCCAGCAGGTCGTTGGTCACGCGCAGGCCCGCCTCGTCCGTGTCGCGCAGGAAGGCGCGGCCGTCCCCGGTCAGGACGACGATGCGGCTGCGGCGGTCGTCGGGGGAGGGGCGGCGCTCGGCGAAGCCCAGCTTCTCCAGGTCGTCGACCAGGCCGACGATCGCGCTCGGGTCGTACCCGAGCCGGGCGCTCAGTTCGCGCTGCAGGGCCCCCTCGGAGCCGGCGAGGAAGCGCAGGACGGCATAGTGCCGCAGTCGCAGCCCCGACTCCTGCAGGAACGTGTTGAACAACTGCCCCGAGCGCAGACCGAGCCGGTAGAGCAGATAGCCCGTGTCCGCGTGCAGAGTGCGCATCCAGGGCTCGTCGGCGTCGATCGAGGCTGCGTTCTTGGCGTGCTGTCGGCTGATGGCGGGCTCCCTGGTCTCGGCCCCGCGAAGGGCGTGCTTCTCGGTGCAGATTCCAGCATGTCGCACCCTGAGGTCGCCAACAACTATTGACGGCAACAATTATTGCTCTTAGCTTCGATCTCGAAGCCGCAGCCCATGTTGAAGGGACTCCACCCGTGTCCAGCATCGATCTCACCGGCAAGGTCGCCGTCGTCACCGGCAGCGGCCGGGGCCTCGGACTGGCCTACGCGCACGCCCTGGCCGCCCATGGCGCGTCCGTCGTCGTCAACGACGTGGACGAGGCCGTGGCCGAGGCCGCCGTGAAGTCCATCACCGAGGCGGGCGGCAGGGCCGTCGCCGAGGTCGTCCCGGTCGGCACCTCCGAGGCCGCGGACCGCCTGGTGAACCGGGCCGTCGAGGAGTTCGGGCGGCTGGACGTCCTGGTCACCAACGCCGGCATCCTGCGCGACAAGGTGCTGTGGAAGATGACCGACGACGACTTCGACGCGGTGATCACCACCCACCTCAAGGGCACGTTCACCTGTGCCCGCGCCGCCGCCGTCCGCATGCGCGAGCAGGGCGAGGGCGGCACCCTGATCCTGGTCGGCTCCCCGGCCGGCCAGCGTGGCAACTTCGGGCAGACGAACTACGCCGCCGCCAAGGCCGGCATCGCCGCCATGGCCCGCACCTGGTCGATGGAGCTGGGCCGCGCGAACATCACCGTCAACGCGATCGTGCCGGTGGCCGCCACCGCGATGACCGAGACCATCCCCGCCTTCGCGCCGTACGTCGAGGCCCTGAAGAACGGCGAGCCCTTCCCGGACTTCCTGCGCAAGGGCGAGGGCTTCGGCACCCCCGAGGACTGCGCTGCCCTCGTGCCCTTCCTCGCCTCCGAGGCCGCCCGCCAGATCACCGGCCAGGCCATCGGCATCGGCGGCGACAAGGTGGCACTCTGGTCGCATCCGCAGGAGATCAAGGCGGCGTACGCCGACGGCGGCTGGACCCCGCAGGGCCTGGCCGACGTCTGGGCCACCTCCCTCGGCGCGGAGCCGCAGAGCGTCGGCATCCCGGCGCCCAAGTTCCCGGAGGCGTGATGTCCCCCTCGATGAACGTCGACGACCTGGTCGCGATCGACGTCCACACCCATGCGGAGGTGTCCTCCAAGGGGCACTCCTCCCTGGACGACGATCTGCACGACGCGTCCTCCGCGTACTTCAAGGTGGAGGGCAAGCGGAAGCCGACCCTCGAGGAGACGGCCGCCTACTACCGGGAGCGCAGGATGGCCGCCGTGATCTTCACGGTGGACGCCGAGTCCGCGACCGGCACCGCGCCCGTCCCGAACGAGGAGGTCGCCGAGGCCGCCGCCGCCAACGCGGACGTCCTCATCCCCTTCGCCTCCATCGACCCCTTCCGCGGCAAGGCGGGCGTGAAGCAGGCCCGGCGGCTGGTCGAGGAGTACGGGGTCAAGGGCTTCAAGTTCCACCCGAGCATCCAGGGCTTCTTCCCCAACGACCGCTCGGTCGCGTACGACCTGTACGAGGTGATCGAGGAGACGGGCACCATCGCCCTCTTCCACACCGGTCAGACGGGCATCGGCGCCGGCGTCCCCGGCGGGGGCGGCATCCGCCTGAAGTACTCCAACCCGCTCCACGTCGACGACGTTGCGGCCGACTTCCCGCATCTGAGGATCATCCTGGCGCACCCGTCCTTCCCCTGGCAGGACGAGGCCCTCGCCGTCGCCACGCACAAGCCGGGCGTGCACATCGACCTGTCCGGCTGGTCGCCGAAGTACTTCCCGCCGCAGCTCGTGCAGTACGCGAACACGCTGCTGAAGGACAAGGTCCTCTTCGGCTCCGACTTCCCCGTCCTGACCCCCGACCGCTGGCTCGCCGATTTCGAGAAGCTGCCGATCAAGGACGAGGTCAAGCCGAGGATCCTCAAGGAGAACGCCGCCCGCCTGCTCGGGCTGACCAAGCCGTAAGGGGCCGTAGATGCGCAACGAGGGACTGGGATCGTGGCCCGCCCGCCGGGCCCGCAAGACCCCGCACCGCACCGCCCTGATCCACGGCGGCACCTCGCTGACGTACGCGCAGCTGTACGACCGCACCACCCGCCTCGCCCATGCCCTGCGCTCGCGCGGCATCCGGCGCGGCGACCGCATCGCCTACCTAGGCCCGAACCACCCCTCCTACCTGGAGACCCTGTTCGCGGCGGGCACGCTGGGCGCGGTGTTCGTGCCGCTCAACACCCGCCTCGCGGGCCCGGAGATCGCCTTCCAGCTCGCCGACTCCGGAGCGAAGGCGCTCGTCTACGGCCCCTCGCACGCGGGGCTGGTCGCCGGGCTGCCGGGCGACACCGACGTACGGGCCTACGTCGAGGTGGGTGCGGAGTACGAGGAGGCGCTGGCCGGCGCCCCGGCCGAACCGGTCGACGAGCCCGTCGCCCCCGACGACACCTGCATCATCATGTACACCTCGGGGACGACCGGCCGCCCCAAGGGCGCCATGCTCACCCACGCCAACCTGACCTGGAACGCCGTCAACGTCCTGGTCGACACCGACCTGATCGCCGACGAACGCGCCCTGGTCTCCGCGCCGTTGTTCCACACGGCCGGCCTGAACATGCTGACGCTGCCGGTGCTGCTGAAGGGCGGCACCTGTGTCCTGGTCGAGGCCTTCGACCCGAACGCCACCTTCGACCTGATCGAGGAGCACCGGATCACCTTCATGTTCGGCGTGCCGACCATGTTCGAGCAGGTGGCCCGGCACCCGCGCTGGCCCGCCGCGGACCTGTCCTCCCTGCGCATCCTGACCTGCGGCGGCTCCCCGGTCTCGACACCGCTGATCGCCGCGTACCAGGAGCGGGGGCTGACCTTCCTGCAGGGTTACGGCATGACGGAGGCGTCCCCCGGCACGCTGTTCCTGGACGCGGAGCACGCCGTCAGCAAGGCGGGCTCGGCGGGCGTGCCGCACTTCTTCAGCGACGTGCGGGTCGTCCGGCCGGACCTCACACCGGTCGACGTCGGAGAGACCGGCGAGGTCGTGGTCCGCGGACCGCACGTCATGCCCGGCTACTGGGGGCTGCCCGAGGAGACGGCCGCCTCCTTCGCGGACGGCTGGTTCCGCAGCGGGGACGCGGCCCGGGTCGACGAGGACGGGTACGTCCACATCGTCGACCGCATCAAGGACATGATCATCTCCGGGGGCGAGAACATCTACCCCGCCGAGATCGAGGACCTGCTCCTGGCCCACCCCGGCATCGTCGAGTGCGCGGTCATCGGGGTGCCCGACGAGAAGTGGGGCGAGGTGCCGCGGGCGGTCGTCGTCCCGCGCGAGGGCGTCACGGTCGACCCCGACGAGGTGCTGGCCTCGCTGGCCGGACGCCTCGCCAAGTACAAGATCCCGAAGTCGGTGGTGCTGGCGGACGAACTGCCGCGCACCGCCTCCGGGAAACTCCTCAAGTCCCGTGTCCGCAACCGGTACGGCAACAGTTAAGGAACTCCATGAGCATCACCGTCAACGGCATCGACGAACTGAAGAAGCTCGCGGGCAGCGACCTCGGCACCAGTGAGTGGATCGAGGTCACCCAGGAGCGGATCAACACCTTCGCCGACGCCACCGGCGACCACCAGTGGATCCACGTGGACCCCGAGAAGGCCGCCGAGGGCCCCTTCGGCGCCCCGATCGCCCACGGCTACCTCACCCTCTCCCTCTTCATCCCCCTGTTCACCGAGCTGCTGGACGTCCAGGGCGTCACCACGAAGGTCAACTACGGCCTGAACAAGGTCCGTTTCCCCTCGCCGGTGAAGGTCGGCTCGCGTATCCGCCTGGTCGGCCGGCTCGCGGAGGTCGAGGACGTGCCGGGCGGGGTGCAGATCACCGTCGACGGCACCATCGAGATCGAGGGCGGCACCAAGCCGGCCGCCGTCCTGCAGAGCCTGTCCCGCTTCTACGCCTGATCGGGGCGGACCGGCACCAGGTCGAGGAGGCGTTCGGCGGCGTCCCGGGCGGGCGGTGTGAGCTGGTCGTACACCGCCCGGAACGTCTTCTCCGCCTGCTCCGCCGGCCAGTCGTCGGGCAGGTGCTTCACCGGCAGACGGGGGTCGCGGCGGATGATCCGCAGCCACTCCGCCTGGAGGACGAGCCGCCGGGCCAGGGCGTCCTCGGGGGCCGCGGGCGCGGTCTCCCAGGGCTGCCAGCGCCGCACGAACTCCTGGTAACCGGCGCCCAGTTCGGACAGGTCCCAGGTCTCCTCGATCATCGCGCCGATGTCCGTGCCGGCGTCGGCGTGCGCGCGGAAGACCTTGACATGGGCCGACAGGCCCAGCTCGGAGACCAGCTCCGAGACGTCGACCTCGCCGGGCGCCAGCCACAGGCCGCTGAACAGCGGGCCGAAACCGCTCCAGGTGAGCTTGGAGCGCAGGTCGTGACGCTGGCGCTGCCAGGACTCCGGCAGCGAGAAACCGAGCAGGGTCCAGGTGCCGTCCCAGTCCCGGTTGACGGCACCCGTCTGCCAGATGCGCCGCTCGCCGTCGCGCAGGACCGCCGTGGAGTGCTCGGTGAGCCCGAAGTACATACGGCGGCCCTCGCGCTGGCGCCGCAGCAGGTCCCGCTTGACCATCCGGGTCAGCGTCGACCGCGTCGCCTGCTCGCCCACTCCGGCCCGCTCGAACACGTCGATCACGCTGCCCGAGTACACGCAGACGTCCCGCCCCAGCACCTGGTCGCCCAGGAAGGTGAGCAGCAGGGACTGGGGCCGCAAGGACGATTCCTCACCGTTCATGCGGCCCACGGTACGACGTCATCGATCAGTGCGGCTCAGCCACCCGCCACGTCGACGAAGACCGGGTTCGAGTAGAACCAGGTGTCCGCCCACGGGTCACCGTTTCCGGGCTCGTGCGGAATCGGCCCGTGCGGGTCCACGGACGCGCCCAGGTAGCCCGCGCCGTGCCGGTTGCCGTCGCTGCCGCGCAGCCGGACGTAGAAGGACTCGTCCCCGGCGGTGAGCGGGATCCGCAGGGTGTACGTCCCCTTGCGGCCCGAGACGTCCCTGCTCTGGACGACCCTGGTGTCCGGGGCCTTCCAGGTGTCCCGGTCGGTCACCGGTCCGCGCACCGCGCCCCGGATCACGTCCACGTGCGCCAACTCGGGGAGAATGCCCTGCGGGTTGGCCCGGGACGCGGTCGTGACGGTGACGTACAGCGTGATCCTCTCGCCCTTGCGGACGCGCAGCCGGCCGCCCAGCGTCACGCCCCGGCCTGCGTCGCAGTCCCGCTTCACCCGGACGTCCAGTCCGTCGAGCAGATGCCCGTGGTCCAGCCAGACCCGGCCCGCGCGCAGGCCCGCCATCACGGCGCGGTAGCCGTAGCGGGTCACGCCGACGTGGGTGCGGCTGAACTCGCCCGGCCAGAAGTCGCTGCCCGGCTGCGGGGTGTCGGTGTTCACCGGGTCGGGCAGCCTGCCGGTGTTGTCGAAGTTCTGCCCGGCCGGCCAGTCGCCGTTCTTCCAGGTGTCGAAGACCGTTCGGTGGTTGTCGGAGTTGGTGGTGATCGTGAAGAGGCGGCCCTCGGCGAGCATCGCGTCCCACAGGCCGCCGACGGTCGCGGTGGCCCAGTCGAAGCCGCCGTACGTCAGATAGGCGTCCGCCGGGTAGCCCGCCCAGGACTGCGCGGACGGCTTGTTCTCGTACTCGCCGCGGATGGAGGAGGCGCCGCGCAGGGACGGGATGGCGGCGCCCTGGGCGCCGGGCGCGCCCTCCATGCCGATCATGATCTCGGGGGCCCACTCGTTCCCGCCACCCCACCCTGCGTCCCGCCAGTTGCGCATCTCGTGCGGGGAGTCGATGCCCAGCCGCAGCGGGTGGTTGGCGAGGACCAGGACGTCGTCGACGTAACCCGAACGGCGCTGCTCCGCAAGCCACTTGATCGCCGCGACGGCGTGCGCCTCGTTGCGGGCGGTGTCCGTGCCCGTGGCGGAGCCGTCGGTGTAGCCGAGCAGCTTGCCGTCGTAGGCGAGCTCGAACTGTGTGAGCAGGTCGGTCTCGTGGGGGCCGGGCGCCGCGAAGACCGTGCAGTGCTCGGCGGCCGGGATGTACCACTCCAGACCCTGGAAGATCAGCTGGCGCGGGTTGTCGGAGCGGGCCTTGAGGATCTCGGCGTGCTCCATCCTGGCGCCGTAGTGGGCGTGCCCGAAGTTGGAGTGCTCGTTGAACACCATCCAGTCCAGGCCGTACCGGGCGGCGGCCTGCGCCTGCTGGGAGAACGTGTACTTGGCGTCGTGGCTGTAGACGGAGTGCACATGGTGGTCGCCGACGAGGTACGCCAGACGCGGGTCCTCGCCGCCGAAGCCGGGCCGCGGGGCGGCGAACGCGGGGGTGGCCGCCGTGCCGAGGGCGAAGGCGGCGCCGAACAGGCCCGCGCGGCGCAGGAGTTGACGCCTGGAGACGCCCTGGGCGTCGAGGTGGGCGGGGGGGACGGAGGGATCGGCCCAGGAGGGCAGCTGCTGCTCGGTCATGATCTTTTCGAAAGTCCTCGTCGAGGGCGTCAGTGGGTCATGAAGGAGGTGACGGGCAGCGCCCGTGCGACGATCCGCACGTCGCCGAGGCGGCCGTGCAGGATCTGGTCGATCTTGCCGGCGTACTCGTAGCCGCCGAGCAGCCAGGGCAGTCCGACCGAGGTGATGCCGATCGCGGCGGCCTTGGGGTTGCGGACGACCGGGCACCCCTCGACGTAGAGGGTGGTGTGCCGGCCGTCGTTGACGACCGCGAGGTGCCACCAGGTCTCCAGCGGTGTCTCCTGGCCCCAGTTGGTGGCGATGCCCTCCTGGTTGAGCGGCCGCATGGCCCACTGGGGCTCGCGGTCGTTGGAGAGGGAGAGGGTGGCGAGCGGCTCGTCGGGGTCGTCGCCGGTCTTGCCGGCGGCGCCGCCGGTGCCGGTGCGGCTGACGATTCCGGACCAGGCGTTGTGGTCCGGGTCCCAGTCGGCGGGGAGGCGGTAGAACGCCTCGATGGTGTAACCGTCCTTGAACGTGGCCGAGTTCAGCGGGGCGCCGTCGACCGTCTTCAGGTACGCGCCCTTCAGTGGCGACTTGTAGCCCTGGAACTCCAGGCTGCCATGGCCGGGCTGGTCGGGGTGGTGGTCGGCGGACCAGCCGAGCGCGCCGCCGCCCACCGTGACGAGGCCCAGGTCGTTGCCGCGTCCGGACAGGTCACGGACGGTCCCGGAGACCGGCCCGTCGAACCGCCAGTAGGCGACCGTCCCCGGGATCAGCACCCTCGACGCGGGCCGTGCCGGACGGGCCGGTACCGGGTCGAAGCCGGAGAAGCGGTCCGCGAAGTCGATGTCGACCGAGAAGCGGTCGGTGTCGCCGCTGAGCTCGATCTCCTGCCGCTCCAGCTCGTTCAGGCCCTTCCCCGCCCGGCCGAGGATCCACGGCGAGACCGTCTCCACGTCGATGACGTTCCGGTCCAGGTCGAAGTGGTAGAGGCGGATCATCGCCGCGCCGCCGAAGTAGCGGTTCTGGTAGTTCGTCAGGTGCAGATGCACCTCGTTGCCGGCCGCGTTCTTGCGCGTGGCGCGACCCGCGGGCCAGTAGTGGCCGTTGAGGGTGAGGAAGATCTGGTCGTGGTCGGCGATCAGCTGGTCCCACAGCTGCTGGCCGTAGCCCGACAACTGGTCGTCCTCGACGACGAGTTCGTGCGTGGTCAGGATGACCGGCGTCTTCGGGTGCCGGGCCAGGACGTCCTTCGCCCAGGCGTAGCCCTTCGCCGACAGGCGCCAGTCCAGCGCGAGCACCAGCCACTCCCGACCAGCCGCGCGGAACAGGTGACAGCTGTTGTAGCCGTCCGAGGAGGCGCCGCCGAACGTCGGCTTGCTCTTGAAACGCTGCGGCCCGAACGCGTCCAGGTACGGCGTCGCGCCGCGCTGGTCGTCCGTGGAGGACCGCACGTCGTGGTTGCCGGCCAGCACGCTGTAGCCGACGCCCCGCCGGTCGAGGATCCCGAACGCCTGGCTGATCGCGGCGAACTCGGCCTCCGCGCCGTTCTGGGTGAGGTCGCCGAGGTGGGACAGGAAGACGATGTTGTCGTCCTCGGCGTGCTCCAGCAGATAGCGCAGGGACGCCTCGATGGGCGCCGGGTTGATGCTCGGGCCGTCGAAGAGGTACTGGGTGTCGGGCATCACCGCGAGCGTGAAGCGACGGCTGTCCGTGTCCGGCCGCCGGCCGCCCTTCTCGGCGGCCTCGGCCACGGCCGGCAGCGCCACCCCGGTCGTGGCGGCGGCCGTGGCTGCGGCGCCGAGCAGCGCCGTGGCCCGCAGGAAGCTGCGTCTTCCGGCACCGGCCTGCGCGGCCTCGCCCTGGTTGTGGTCATGCGAAGTACACACGTGTGCTCCGTAAAGGTGGCGAAGAGAAGCTGGCGAAGAGAAGGTGGCGAGGAAAGGGGGGAGTTCTACAGAACGCGCAGGGTCCAGCTCCAGCGGTGGACGCCCGCGGGGACGCGGTACTCGGGGAAGGTGTCGGGGCCGCACGAGGCCGTGCCCAGCCCCCGGTGCGCCGCGTCGATGTGCACCACGCAGCCGGAGCGCGGCACCAGCTCGTCGTGGTGGGTGACGGCCGTCAGGTCCTCGGCGCGATGCCGGGTGACGGAGACCTGCCGCGGCTCGTCCAGCACCACCGCGAGGCCGGTCGCGTCCGGCGCCGACAGCGTGAAGTGCCGTACGCCGTGCCGGCCGCCGCTCTCCTGGGGACGCAGGTAGGGGGTGAACAACTCGTCGACGGGGGCGGAGTGGTGGCCGACCGGCGCACCGAAGGCCCGGTCGGGGTACGACTCCCAGGGGCCCTGTCCGAACCAGTCCAGCAGATCCAGGCCCGGCGCGGTCCCGAACACCGACCCGACCCGGGCGACGTCGTCGAACTCGGCGGGCAGCTCGGCCTCCTCGTCCACGCGGACACCACCCTCGACCGGCGTGAACACCTGCCGGTGCCGCACCACCCCGACGGTGCCGGCGTACTCGGCGTCCACGCTCACCCGGCCGCCGTCCCGCCGTACCGACACGACCTTGCGCACCAGCGAGTCCAGTCCCCAGGTCCGCCAGCGCAGCGCCATGCCGCCCAGCTCGTCGTTGTCGGTGGGCGCCCGCCACAGCGACAGCGCGGGGGCGGAGGCCAGCAGGGGGTGGACCAGCAGGCCCTCGTCGTCGACCTCGACGGGCCGGTCCACGACGGTGTCCTGACGCGCCTCGGGCCCGCGCAGCCGGACCTGCGGCACGCACAACTCGGTGCCCGCCGGCGCCCACGGCTGGTCCTCGGCCACGGTGACCCGCAGCGTCAGCCAGGCCTCGCCGCCGTCCCGCGGCACCTCGAAGGGCAGCGGCACGGCCGCCGTCTCGCCGGGCCGCAGCCCGGGCAGCTCGGCGGGCGCGGTCAGGGTACGGCCGTCCGCCAGGGACAGCTCCCAGGTGCCGGTCAGCCAGTCCAGGCCGCGGAAGTGCTGGTGGTTGCCGAGGACGACGCCCTCGTGCTTGTAGCACTCGATGCGCACCGGGGCGGCGATCTCCCGGTGCTCGTACAGGGAGGGCTTCGGGGTGCGGTCCGGGAAGACCACGCCGTCCGCGATGAACGCGCCGTCGTGGATGGTCTCGCCGAAGTCGCCGCCGTACGCCCAGCGGTGGCCGGGCGCGGCGACACCGTTGTCGTACAGCCCGGCGCCCGCGCGCCCGGCGGGTTGGCCGTCGTTCACGCGTTGCAGGATTCCGTGGTCCCAGAACTCCCAGATGAACCCGCCCTGAAGCCCCGGCGTGGACTCGATGGCCGCCCAATGGTCCGCCAGCGTGCCGTTGCTGTTGCCCATCGCGTGGGAGTACTCGCACTGGATGAGGGGCCTGGTCTGCCGGCCGGACAGAGCGTGGGCGACACAGTCCTCCAGCGGGGCGTACATGGGGCAGGCGATGTCGGAGGCGTCGTCGGTCGCCGCCCAGTCGAGTTTGGCCGCGCCCTCGTACTGGACCGGCCGGGTCGGGTCGTGACGGCGCAGCCAGCCGGCCGCCGCGTCGTGGTTCGCGCCGTAGTCGGACTCGTTGCCCAGCGACCAGATGATGATCGACGGGTGGTTCTTGTCGCGCAGGACCATGCGCGAGACCCGGTCCACGAAGGCGTTCAGATAGCGGGGGTCGTCGGCGATCTCGTGGGCGTGGTCGTGGGACTCGATGTCCGCCTCGTCGACGACGTAGAAGCCGAGCTCGTCGGCGAGGTCGTAGAGCGTGGGGTCGTTCGGGTAGTGGGAGGTGCGGATCGCGTTGAAGCCGAATTGCTTGAGCAGGACGAGGTCCGCGCGCATGTCCTCCCGCGAGAGAGTCCTGCCCGTCAGCGGGTGGAAGTCGTGCCGGTTGACTCCCCGGACGAAGACGCGCTCGCCGTTGACGAGCAGGTCCCGGCCGGCGATCTCGACGTCGCGGAAGCCGACGCGGTGGTGGGAGCTGTCGGCGACCGTGCCGTCCTGGCGGTGCAGCCGGACGGTGAGGTCGTACAGCTCGGGCGTCTCGGCGTTCCAGGTGCGCGCGTCCGGGACTACCGTGTGGATGCGGGCCTCGCCCAGGAAGTCGGAGACGCGGTCGTCCTCGATGTTGACGCGGTCGAACTCGCTGTCCTGGGTGAGCACCCGGCCCTCCAGCTCACCGCTGACGTACCAGCCGTCGGGCAGCGCTCCGCGCGCGTCGCGCACCCGGCAGTCGATGCGCAGCTCACCGTCGTGGGCGGCCCGCACGGTCACGTCGGCGAGATGCAGCGGGTCGGTGGCGTACAGCAGCACCGACCGGGTCACGCCCCCGTGCCACCACTGGTCCTGGTCCTCGATGTGCGAGGCGTCCGACCACTTGACCACGGTGAGCCGCAGCACGGACCGCTCACCGGGACGCACGACCTCGCTCAGGTCGAACTCGGCGGCCAGATGGGAGTCCTTGGAGACACCGACGGGCCGCCCGTCCACATGCACCAGCAGCACGCTCTCGGCGGCCCCGACCTGGAGCACGATCCGGCGTCCGGCCCACTCGCCGGGCACGTCCACCGCACGCTCGTACACGCCCGTCGGATTGGCGTCGGGCGAACCGGGCGGGAAGTCGGGAAACGGCATGCGGACGTTGGTGTACTGCGGCAGGTCGTCCGTGCCCTGCACGGTCCAGGCGCCGGGGACCTGGGCCGAGGACCAGGAACCGCCGACCGGCGCGTCCGGAGCGGGCAGCAACTGGAAACGCCAGTCGCCGTCCAGGGAGAGGGCTCCGGAGCGCCGGTCGACGGCGTTCATCGGCAGACGCCCCCAGGAGGTCAGTTCGGGAGCCTCCCAGGGGCGCAGGGCGATGAGGGGGTCGACGGGGCGGGGTCCGCGGGGTGCGTCGGTCATGACCGTTCCGAAGTCGGGGGTGGGAGGGGGGAGTTCGAGGTGTGGCAGGAGTGGCCGTGGCCGTGCAGAACCCGGCCCTGCAGGCCCCAGGCGGGGTCGACGGGGACGCCGAGCCGGTCCAGGACGGTGGGGGCGATGTCGACGAGGCGGGGTGTGTCGAGCCGGGTGCCGCCGGACATGCCGGGCTCGGCGAGGACGACGAAGACCTCGCGCTCGGCACGGGTGTCGCCGCCGTGCCCGCCGGTGTCGAGGTGCCCGTGGTCCGTGGTGACCAGGACCGTCCAGCGCTCCCGTGCGCGGGCGGGGTCGGCGCGCCTGGTCTCGATGGCGGCCAGCAGCCACCCGAGGTGGATGTCCTGGGTGAGCAGGGCCTGCTCGTAGGCGAGGCTGTGCGGGCCCGTGGCGTGGGCGGCCTCGTCGGTGGCGCCGAAGTACACGAACACGGCGTCGGGGTCGTCCTGGGTGAGCCAGCGCACCGCGGTCCGGGCGACCAGGCGGTCCGCGGTGGCGTAGCCGTCCGACTCGCCGTCGTAGCGGACCCGGCGGCCGATGGCGGGGCCCAGGGTGCCGCGCCGGATCAGCTCCGGCCAGGACACCACGGCAGCGGTGCGCAGCCGGCGCCGGGTGGTGACGGCCCGGGTCAGGAAGTCGGGGTAGCGGGCGTAGTCGGCGCCGGCGAAGTCGTTGCCGCGCACGCCGTGCCGGTCGGGCCACACCCCGGTCAGCACGCTCGACCAGCCGGGCCCGGAGTCGGTGTAGGCCATGCTGGTGGACGGCCCGTCCGGGGCCTGGCCGTCCACCTCGCCGTAGGGCAGCAGGCTGCTGCCGTGGGCGCCCGTCGCCATCAGGGCGTGCAGCACGGGCGCCGCCTCCGGCGAACGGGCCAGCAGGTCGTACCGCAGACCGTCCATGCCCACCACGAGCACCCGGCCGCGTCCGCCGATCTCGTACGTCACCGCCCACCCCCTTTCTCACGGCACCGGCTCAGGTGCCCTGGACGGCTCCCTCGGTGGCGCCCGCGATGAACCCGCGGGCGAAGACGGCGAACACCACGACCAGCGGCAGCGCGGCCATCAGCACTCCGGCCATGACCATGCTGTAGTCGGTGGTGTGGCCGACGTTGAGCTGGGCGAGCTCCACCTGCAGCGTCACGTGGGCGGGGTTGGTGAGCACGACCAGCGGCCAGACGTAGTCGTTCCAGGCACCCACGAAGGCGTAGATGGCCAGGAAGGACAGGGCGGGCCTGATCATCGGCAGCGCGATGTTCCAGTACTGGCGGAAGAACCCGGCGCCGTCGATGCGGGCGGCGTCGAGCAGTTCGTCGGGCACGCCGTTCTCGATGTACTGGCGCAGCCAGAAGATGCCGAAGGCGTTGGCGAGCGCGGGCGGGATCAGCGCCTTGAGCATGCCGACCCAGCCGATCTTGGACATCAGGATGAACTGGGGCAGGATCGCCAGCTGCAGCGGCAGCATCATGAACAGCAGCAGCAGAGCGAAGAGCACCTTGCGTCCGGGGAAGTCGAACTTGGCGAAGGTGAAGGCCGCCAGGGAGTCGACGAACAGCACCAGGACGGTGGTCACGCACGCGACGATGATCGTGTTGAACATCGACCCGAAGAAATCGATGGTGTGCAGCACGTGCCGGATGTTCTCCAGCAGGTGCGAGCCGAAGGTCAGCTTCGGCGGGCTCTTGTAGATGTCCTGGGTGGTGTTGGTCGCCATGACGATCGTCCACAGGAACGGGAAGATCGAGATGACGACGGAGAGCATGAGGATGATGTGGGCGGTCAGGCCCTTGGGGCGGCGCAGCCGCCTCGCGCGCGGGGCGCGGTGCGTGGTGTCGTCCACCGCGGTCATGCCTTCCTCCCTCGTGTGGTGATGCGCCAGTTGACGACGACGAGGACGATGATCAGCAGGAAGAAGGCCCACACGATGGCCGCGCCGTAGCCGTAGTCGTTGTTGAGGAAGGCCGACTGGTAGAAGTACAGCAGCGTGGTCAGACCCGCCTGGCCCGGGCCGCCGAGGTTGGCGTTGGCGGCGTTGCTGGCGAACAGGACCTGCGGTTCGCTGAAGCTCTGCAGGCCGTTGATGGTCGAGATGATGACCGTGAACAGGATGATCGGCCGCATGATCGGGACGGTGATCTGGAAGAAGGTGCGGACGGGGCCCGCGCCGTCCATCTTGGCCGCCTCGTAGATCGAGGTCGGGATCGCCTGGAGGCCGGCCAGGTAGATGATCATGTTGTAGCCGGTCCACATCCAGGTCATCAGCAGCGCGATGACCACCTTGATCAGCCATGGGTTGCTCAGCCAGGGGATCGGCGAGATGCCGACCGTGCCCAGGATCGCGTTGACCAGACCGAAGTTGTTGCTGAACACCGCGCCGAAGAAGATCGCCACGGCGACGATCGAGGTCACGTTCGGCACGTACAGCGCGATGCGGTAGAAGCCCTTGAAGCGGCGCACCGAGTGCAGCAGCGTCGCCAGCACCAGGGCGCCCAGCAGCGTCGGCACGGTGGACAGCACCCAGATCACCAGGGTGTTGCGGATCGAGAGCCAGAAGACCGGGTCGTCCCACAGGAACCGGAACTGCTGCAGGCCCACGAACTGCATGGTGCCCATGCCGTCCCAGCGCTGGAAGGCCAGGTAGAGCGAGTAGAAGACGGGGAAGAAGGAGAACGCGGCGAAGATCAGGTAGAACGGCGAGATCGCCAGGTACTGCCGCCAGTACGACAGCAGTCCGCGCCGCTTGGGCCGAGCGGTGCCCGCGGGCGTGGCGCGCCGCGGGCGGAACCGGGCCGGGCCCGGCCCCCGGC
>NZ_JBEXXQ010000065.1:40700-59079 GCF_040630525.1 Streptomyces sp. NPDC005799 | reverse complement strand
GCGCGGATGTTGCCGTAGGACTTGCCCGCGTTGCGGAGTTCGACGATCGGGGTGTCCCCGCCCTCCGGCGGGGTGTCCGCGAGGATCGCTCCGTGGGTTCCGGTTCCGTTGTCTGTCATCGGGTCACCTCCGGGTCATGGTGCGCTGGACCCACAGATTGATCAGGACGGCGCCGAGCAGCATGACGCCGAGGAAGGCCTTGAACCAGTCGGGGTTCCAGCCGGCGTACACGATGCCCTGCTGCACCATGCCGAACATGAACGCGCCGAAGACCGGGCCGATGGCGGAGCCGTAGCCGCCGGTCAGCAGACAGCCGCCGATCACCGCGCCGGAGATGTAGATCAGCTCGATGCCGACGCCCTCACCGGACTGGACGGTGTTGAACGAGAACAGCTGGTGCATGCCGACGAACCAGGCACCGAAGCCGACCAGCATGAACAGGGAGATCTTGGTGAAGGCCACGGGGACACCGACGGCGCGGGCGGAGTCCTTGTTGCCGCCGACCGCGAAGATCCAGTTGCCGTACTTGGTGCGCAGCAGCACCCAGGTGGCGATCGCCGCGAACAGCAGCCACCAGAACACGGTGATCTTCACCTGCACGCCGCCGATGTCGAAGCTGGAGGCGAAGACGTCCTTGGCCGTGTTGAAGCCGTCCATGTTGCTGATGTCGTCGGTGGCGACGTTGCCGGTGACCAGCTTGGTCACCGCGAGGTTGACGCCCTGGAGGATCAGGAAGGTGCCCAGGGTGACCAGGAAGCTGGGCAGACCGGTCTTGACGACCATCCAGCCGTTGAAGAAGCCGATGGCCAGGGACACGATCAGCGCGGCGAACACGCCGACCCAGACGTTGAGGGTCAGCTGGTAGGCCGTCATGCTCGCGGTCAGCGCGGAGGTGATCACGCCGACGCCGGACGACAGGTCGAACTCGCCGCCGATCATCAGCAGGGCGACCGGGATGGTCACGATGCCGAGGGTGGAGGACTGGTAGAGGATGTTCGCCATGGCGCTGGCCTCGCGCACCGGCGGGGCGGCGATCAGGAAGAACACGTAGACCGCCACGGCACCGAGGAACACACCCACCTCGGGCCGGGCCAACAGGCGTACGGCCAGGGGACGTTCGGCCGTCCGGCCGTCGGTCTCCTTACGGCCGGGGGCCGGCGGTGTCTTCACCGCCGGCTCGGCGTGCTGGGTCATACTCGTCACCTGGTGCCCTTCGCGGCGAACTGCGCGACCTGGGCGACGTTGGACTTGTCGACGAAGGCCGGGCCGGTCAGCACGGGCTGCTCACCGCCGCCGCTGTAGTTGCCGTTGTTCTTGTAGAGCCACAGCGAGTCGATCGCCAGGTAGCCCTGCAGGTACGGCTGCTGGTCCACCGCGAACTGGATCGTGCCCTTGCTGATGGCTCCGGTGAGGTCCTTGTTGAGGTCGAAGGTCGCGATCTTCGCCTTGCTCCCGGCGTCGGACACCGACTGCACGCCGATCAGCGCGACGGGAGCGCCGAGCGCGACCACGTAGTCGATCGAGCTGTCCTGCTTCAGCTTGGCGGTGATCGTCGACTTCACGGACGGTGCGTCGGTGCCGTTGACGTACAGCACCTCCGTCTTGCCGGAGAACGTCTTCTTCACACCGTCGCAGCGCTGGGTGAGGCCGACGTTGCCCTGCTCCTGGATGACACAGACGGCGTGCTTGGCACCCTCCGAGTTCAGCCTGTTGCCGAGGGCCTCACCGGCCACCGACTCGTCCTGGCCGAAGAACTCCAGCAGGCCGAGCTTCTTCCAGTCACTCACACCGGAGTTGAGCCCCACGACGGGTATGTTGGCCGCCTTCGCCTTGCCCACAACGGCCTTCATCGCGTCCGGCTTCGCGAGCGTGATCGCGATCCCGTCCACCTTCTGGTCGATCGCGTTCTGCACCAGGTTGGACTGGTTGCCCGCGTTCGGGTCGGCGGAGTAGATCAGCTTGATGTTGTCCTTGGCCGCGGCCGCCTCGGCGCCCTTGCGGACGATGTCCCAGAAGGTGTCGCCGGGCGACTGGTGCGTGACCAGCGCGACGGTCATGCGGGGGGTGTTGGCCTTGCCGGCGGACGCCGCCGAGCCGGTTTCCTCGGACTTCTTGCCCCCGGAACTGCTGGAGCAGCCGGCGAGGGTCAGGGCAGCCGCCGCAGCCACCGCGACGACGGGTACGAGTCTGCGGGAGCGGGGGTGAGAAGAGCGGTCCATCTTTCCTGGCACCTCACTGTGCTTTCGGGGGAAAGGAAGGGATCTCGAAGATCCAGAGCCCGGGATCTTGGCATGTTCGGGTCGTCCGCCGCAAACGCGGCGGTTTCGCTGGGACGGGATCAAACCCCCGGCCGCGCCCGCTGTCAATACTTTGTTAAGACATCATTTCACGAGCTAGTCCGAATGTAAGTACAAACTATTGACAGCGCCCTCGGTCGGGGCCTACACCTGGGAGGCGGCAGGCCCCTTGGGACCCGCGTCCCCAGTCCCGTCCGAGGAGCACACATGGCCGAGTCAGTCCAGCCCTTCGACTTGATCACCATGGGCCGTATCGGAGTCGATCTCTACCCCCTGCAGTCGGGTGTGGCCCTGCCGCGGGTCGAGACCTTCGGCAAGTTCCTCGGCGGTTCGGCCGCGAACGTCGCGGTCGCCGCCGCCCGGCTCGGCCGGTCCACCGCCGTGATCACCCGCACCGGGGACGACCCCTTCGGCGCCTTTCTGCACCAGGCGCTGAAGGAGTTCGGCGTCGACGACCGCTGGGTCGCGCCCGTCGCCGCGTACCCGACACCGGTGACCTTCTGCGAGATCTTTCCGCCGGACGACTTCCCTCTTTATTTCTACCGGCAGCCTAAGGCCCCTGACCTGGAGATACACACCGGGGACCTGGACTTCTTCGCCATTCGGGCGAGCCGCGTCTTCTGGATCACCGGCACCGGCCTGAGCGAGGAGCCCAGCCGCTCCGCCACGCTGGCCGCCCTGAAGGCCCGCGGCAGGACCGGCGTCACCGTCTTCGACCTCGACTGGCGCCCGGCGTTCTGGAGTGACCCTGAGGAGGCCCGGCCCTATTACGCGGAGGCCCTGCGGCACGCCACCGTCGCGGTCGGCAACCTCGACGAGTGCGAGATCGCCACCGGCGCGCGCGAACCGCGGGCCTGCGCCGAGGCGCTGCTCGCGGCCGGGGTGCAGCTGGCCGTCGTCAAGCAGGGCCCCGAGGGCGTGCTGGCGGTGCACCGCGACGGCACCACCGCCGAGATCCCGCCGGTCCCGGTGGAGGTGGCCAACGGACTCGGCGCGGGCGATGCCTTCGGTGGAGCGCTGGTGCACGGGCTGCTGTCCGGATGGGAGTTGGCCGAAACCATGCGGTACGCGGGCGCGGCCGGGGCCCTGGTCGCCTCCCGCCTCGCCTGCTCCTCCGCGATGCCCACCGAGGCCGAGGTCGAAGACCTGCTGGCGCGAGCCACTGTTGCCTGAAACGGAGCCTTCCTTGACCCTCAGCATCCCCGACCTCGTCTCGGTCCGGGCCCGGCACCCCGAGGCGATCGCCGAGGCGGCCGACCGGCGCAGGCGCCGGCCGCTGCTCGGCGACAGCGGCCGCCTGATGATCGTGGCCGCCGACCACCCGGCCCGCGGCGCCCTCGGCGTCGGCGGCCGCCCCCTGGCCATGGCGGACCGGCGGGACCTGCTGGAGCGCCTGTGCGTGGCGCTGTCCCGGCCGGGCGTCGACGGGGTGCTGGCCACCGCCGACATCCTGGAGGACCTGCTGCTGCTCGGCGTGCTCGACGACAAGGTTGTCATGGGCTCCATGAACCGCGGGGGTCTCGCGGGCGCCGCCTTCGAGCTGGACGACCGATTCACCGGCCACCGCGCCGAGGACATCGCCCGTCTCCGCTTCGACGCGGGCAAGCTGCTGCTGCGCATCGACTACGCCGACCCGGGCTCGCTGACCACGCTGGAGTCCACCGCCCGCGCGATCGACGCCATGGCGGAGCGTCGGCTGCCGCTGTTCGTGGAGCCGTTCGTCTCCCACCGGATCGACGGCAGGGTCCACAACGACCTGTCCGCCGAGGCCGTCACGAAGTCGATCGCCATCGCCTCGGGCCTCGGCGGCACCTCCGCCTACACCTGGCTGAAGCTGCCCGTCACCGAGGACCCGGACGCCATGGGCGAGGTCCTGGAGACCTCCACCCTGCCGACGGTCCTGCTCGGCGGCGAGGTGGGCGAGGACCAGGAGGGCGCCTACGAGCGCTGGCGCAAGGCACTCCGGCTGCCGACGGTACTGGGGATGGTCGTCGGCCGGTCGCTGCTCCACCCGGCCGACGGCAACGTGGAGAACGCGGTGGACACGGCTGTCGGGCTGCTGTGACCGCGGCTGTCATGACATGGACAGGGAGTGCCCTATGACCTACCACCTACCCGCCGGAAAGGCCCTCGGCGGCCCCTACGTCGTGGACGTCACCCCCGAGAAGGCCGGCTGGGGCTACTCCAGCCTGCGCGTGCTGGAGCTGCCGCCGGGCGGCACGCACTCCTTCGACACCGCGGAGAGCGAGTGGATCGTGCTGCCGCTGAGCGGCGGCTGCACGGTGACGTCCGACGACGACTTCGGCCACGACACCTTCGAACTCACCGGCCGCGAGAGCGTGTTCAGCGCGGTCAGCGACTTCGCCTACGTGCCGCGGGACGCCCGTACGACCGTCACGAGCGCCGGCGGCGGACGGTTCGCGCTCACCGGAGCGCGCTGCACCCGCCGGCTGCCCGCCCGCTACGGGCCGGCCTCCTCGGTGCCGGTGGAGCTGCGCGGCACCGGCAACTCCTCCCGGCAGGTCAACAACTTCGGCGCGGCGGCCCGCGCCGGAGGCGCTGGTGGACAAGGTTTCGAGTGCGACAAGCTGATCGCCGTCGAGGTGATCACGCCGGGCGGCAACTGGTCGTCGTTCCCGCCGCACAAGCACGACGAGCACCGGCCGGGCGAGGAGTCCGTCCTCGAAGAGGTCTACTACTTCGAGTTCGCGGGCCACGACGGCGTCCCCGGCCTCGGCTACCAGCGGGTCTCCCCCTCCGGGCACGGACGGGGCACCGACGTCCTGGCCGAGGTCCGTGACGGCGACGTCGTACTGATCCCCGACGGCTGGCACGGACCGTCCATGGCCGTGCCCGGCCACCACATGTACTACCTCAACGTCATGGCGGGCCCCGAGCCCGAGCGCGCCTGGCTGATCTGCGACCACCCCGATCACGCCTGGATCCGCGACACCTGGGCCGGCCAGCCGGTCGACCCCCGCCTCCCCCTCTACACGGCACCGGAGAAGTCCTGATGAGCACCCCCACCCGCCGCCTGACCGTCGCCCAGGCCCTGGTGCGGTTCCTGTCCGCCCAGTACACCGAGCGCGACGGCGTACGACAGCGGCTGATCGCCGGCACCTGGGGCATCTTCGGCCACGGCAACGTCGCCGGCCTCGGTCAGGCCCTCCTGGAGGCGGGCGAGGACACCATGCCGTTCCACCAGGGCCGCAACGAGCAGGCGATGGTGCACGCGGCCGTCGCCCACGCCCGCCACCTGGACCGGCTCTCCGCGCAGGCGGTCACCACCTCCATCGGCCCCGGCGCCACCAACCTGGTCACGGGTGCCGCCCTCGCCACCGTCAACCGCCTCCCGGTCCTGCTCCTGCCCGGCGACTACTTCGCCACCCGCGTCGCCGACCCGCTGCTGCAGCAGCTGGAGCACCCGGTGGAGGCGGACCTGTCGGTGAACGACACCCTGCGCCCGGTCTCCCGGTACTTCGACCGCGTCACCCGGCCCGAGGCCCTGATCCCCACCGCGCTGAACGCCATGCGCGTCCTCGCCGACCCCGTGGAGACCGGCGCGGTCACCCTCGCCCTCCCCCAGGACGTCCAGGCCGAGGCGTACGACTGGCCGGAGGAGTTCTTCGCCGAGCGCGTGTGGCACGTACGGCGTCCCGCTCCCGATCCGCAGGAGCTGGCTCAGGCGGTGGCGGCGATCAGGGGCGCCGAACGTCCGCTGATCGTCGCGGGCGGCGGCGTCCACCACAGCCGGGCCGAGGACGCGCTGAAGGCGCTGGTGGACGCGACCGGCATTCCGGTCGCCTCGACCCAGGCGGGCAAGGGCTCGCTGCGCCACGACCACCCCGCCGACCTCGGCGGCATCGGCCACACCGGCACGGCGGTCAGCGACGACATCGCGCGCAGGGCCGATCTGGTGATCGGTGTGGGGACCAGGTACACGGACTTCACGACCGCCTCCAACACGCTTTTCCAGCGGCCGGACGTCCGCTTCGTCAACCTCAACATCGCGGCCTTCGACGCCCACAAGCTGGCCGCCCGCACGGTGGTCTGCGACGCGCGCGCCGGGCTCACGGCGTTGACGGACGCGCTGGCCGGTCATCGTGTGAACCGGGTTTACGAGGACGAGTACCGCGCCGGAAAGGAACGCTGGGAACAGGTCGTCGACGCCGCTTTCACCGCCGCCGACGACAGCGCCGTCCCGACCCAGACCCAGGTGCTCGGCGCCCTGGACGCGGTCGTCGGTGACGAGGACGTGGTGATCAACGCGGCCGGTTCGCTCCCGGGCGATCTGCACAAGCTGTGGCGGGCCCGCAGCCGGCGCCAGTACCACCTGGAGTACGGCTACTCCTGCATGGGCTACGAGATCCCGGCCGGCATCGGCGTCCAGCAGGCCGCCCCCGGCACCCCGGTCTGGTCCCTGGTCGGCGACGGCACCTATCTGATGATGCCGACGGAGATCGTCACCGCCGTCCAGGAGGGCCTGCCGGTCAACCTGGTCCTCATCCAGAACCACGGCTACGCCTCCATCGGCGGCCTGTCCGAGTCCGTCGGCGGCGAGCGCTTCGGCACCGCCTACCGCTACCGGGCCGCCGACGGCACCTTCTCCGGTGCCCCGCTCCCCGTCGACCTGGCCGCCAACGCGGGCAGCCTCGGCATGGACGTCCTGCGCGCCAAGACGGTCCGCGAACTGCGCGAGGCGCTCGCCGCGGCCCGCGCCTCCGACCGCCCGACCTGCGTCTACGTCGAGACCGACACCGCCACCCCCACCGCTCCCCCGGCCGAGGCCTGGTGGGACGTGCCGGTCGCCGCGACCGCCTCCCGCGAGGCCGCCGTACGGGCCCGCGAGGAGTACGACCGCCAGGTCGCCGACCGGCGCCGCCACCTCTGAACCCCCGCCCTGTGAAAGGCCCGTGCACCATGAAGACCATCACCCACTGGATCGGCGGCAAGCCGGTCGAGTCCGCCTCCGGCCGCTTCGGCGCCGTCCACGACCCGGCGACCGGCGCGCAGGAGAAGCAGGTCGGCTTCGCGACCGTCGACGAGGTGGACGCCGCCGTCGCCTCCGCGAAGGCCGCGTTCGAGACCTGGGGCAGCTCCTCGCTGGCCAGGCGCACCGCGATCCTGTTCAAGTACCGGGAGCTGCTGGACGCGCACCGCGACGAGATCGCCTCGCTGATCACCGCCGAACACGGCAAGGTGCACTCCGACGCGCTCGGCGAGGTCGCGCGCGGCATGGAGATCGTGGAGCTGGCCTGCGGGATCAGCGTGCAGCTGAAGGGCGAGCTGTCGACGCAGGTGTCGACCCGGGTGGACGTGGCCTCGATCCGTCAGCCGCTCGGCGTGGTCGCGGGCATCACGCCGTTCAATTTCCCGGCCATGGTGCCGATGTGGATGTTCCCCCTCGCCATCGCGTGCGGCAACACCTTCGTGCTCAAGCCCAGCGAGAAGGACCCGTCGGCCTCCTTCCGCCTCGCCGAGCTGGCCTCCGAGGCGGGCCTGCCCGACGGTGTGCTGAACATCGTGCAGGGCGACAAGGTCGCCGTGGACCGCCTGTTGGAGCACCCCGACATCGAGGCGGTCTCCTTCGTCGGCTCGACGCCGATCGCCAAGTACATCCAGCTCAAGGCGGTGGAGCACGGCAAGCGCGTGCAGGCCCTCGGCGGCGCCAAGAACCACATGCTGGTGCTGCCCGACGCCGACCTGGACTTCGCGGCGGACCAGGCGATCAACGCCGCCTACGGTTCGGCGGGTGAGCGCTGCATGGCCGTGTCCGTCGTGGTCGCGGTCGGCGACACCGGCGACGAACTGGTCGCGAAGATCGCCGAGCGCGCCAAGAGCCTGCGGATCGGCCCCGGCGACGACCCGTCCTCCGAGATGGGCCCGCTGATCACCCGCGAGCACCGCGACAAGGTGGCCTCGTACGTCTCCTCGGCCGCCGAGCAGGGCGCGGAGGTCGTCGTCGACGGCACCGGGTACACCGTCGAGGGCCACGAGGACGGCTTCTTCCTCGGCGTGTCGCTGCTCGACAAGGTGCCGCTGACGGCGGACGCCTACCGGGACGAGATCTTCGGCCCGGTGCTGGCCGTGGTACGCGCGGAGTCGTACGACGAGGCGATCGAGCTCATCAACGGCTCGCGCTGGGGCAACGGCACCGCGATCTTCACCCGGGACGGCGGCGCCGCCCGCCGCTTCCAGCTGGAGGTCAAGGCGGGCATGGTCGGCGTGAACGTCCCGATCCCCGTCCCCGTCGGCTACCACAGCTTCGGCGGCTGGAAGGACTCCCTCTTCGGCGACCTGCACGTCTACGGCAACGACGGCATCGCCTTCTACACCCAGGGCAAGGTGATCACCACGCGCTGGCCGGACCCGGCCGACTCGGGCATCAACCTCGGTTTCCCCAGCCACTCCTGACGTCACGTCAGACTCATCGAAGGGAGGTGCGTCCATGGCGAGGACCCGTGGCGCAACCCGTGCCGCGACCGCTCCCGCGCTCGAATCCCTGGACTTCGCGCTGGACCGGGGCAGCCCGGTACCGCTGTACTACCAGCTCGCGCAGCAGCTGGAGGCTGCGATCGAGCACGGAGCGCTCTCCCCGGGCAACCTCCTGGGCAACGAGATCGACCTGTCGACCCGCCTGGGCCTGTCCCGACCCACGGTCCGGCAGGCCATCCAGTCCCTGGTCGACAAGGGCCTGCTGGTGCGCCGCCGGGGCGTCGGCACCCAGGTGGTGCACAGCCAGGTCAAGCGCCCGCTGGAGCTCTCCAGCCTCTACGACGACCTGGAGGCGGCCGGCCAGGGCCCGACCACCCGGGTGGTGCGCAACGAGCGCGAGGCGGCCTGCGCCGACGTGGCGGCCGCGCTCGGCGTCGCGGAGGGCAGCGAGGTGATCGCACTGGAGCGGCTGCGCCTGACGCACGGCCAGCCGGTCGCGTTGCTGTCCAACTACCTCCCGGCGGGCCTCCTCGAACTCGACACCGAGCGGCTGGAGTCGACCGGCCTGTACCGGATGATGCGCACCGCCGGCATCACCCTGCACAGCGCCCGCCAGACCATCGGCGCCCGCTCCGCCACCGCCGAGGAGGCCGGCCGCCTCGACGAGAAGGAGGGCGCCGCCCTGCTGACCATGCAGCGCACGGCGTACGACGACACGGGCCGCCCCGTCGAGTACGGCAGGCACATCTACCGGGCGTCGCGGTACGCGTTCGACTTCCAGCTGCTGGTGCGGGCGTAGGGGGACAAGGGGCGGGCCCGTCCGGGGGCCCGCCCGCCCTTGACTCACCGGGGGGCGGGCCGGAAGAATCGTATGGATACATCGTAAATGTACGATGCCTACGAAGGGCCGAGCGCCCATGAGCGCACCGTCAACAGTCCTGGTCACCGGTGGGGCGGGCTTCATCGGCAGTCACACGTGCGTCGACCTGCTGGACCACGGCTACGAGCTGATCGTCGTCGACGACTACTCCAACAGCACGCCGCAGGTCTTCTCCCGGGTCGAGCGGATCGCCGGCCGTTTCGTCGGCACCGTCTACGAACTGGACATCCGGGACCGGCACGCCCTGTCGTCGGTCTTCACCCGGCACTCCGTGGACGCCGTGGTGCACCTGGCCGCCGTCAAGTCCCCGAGCGAGTCCCTGAAGCGGCCCGTCGAGTACTACGACACCAACGTCGGCGGCACCACCGCCCTGCTGTCGACCATGCACGAGCACGGTGTGCACCGCCTGGTGTTCGCCTCCTCCTGCGCGGTCTACGGCGACGCCGGCCCCGGTCTGCTCGACGAGGCCACCCCCGCCCGGCCGGTGACGCCGGACGCGGCGTCGAAGTGGCTGTGCGAGCAGCTCCTGGTGGACGTCTGCCGCCGCTGCCCCGAGTACACGGTGCTGTGCCTGCGGTACGCCAATCCGGCCGGAGCGCACCCCAGCGGACTGCTCGGCGAGGACCCTTCGGGCGGACCCCGGAGCCTGATGCCCTCCGTGGCCCGGACCGCCGCCGGCCACCGGAACCTGGTGGACGTCCACGGCGGGGACTACCCCACCCCCGACGGCACCGCGATCCGCGACTACATCCACGTCATGGACACCGTCGAGGCGCACCGCGTGGCGCTCGACCACCTCGGCGACGATCCCGGCATGCGGGTGTACAACGTCGGCCTGGGGCAGGGCAGTTCGGTTCTGGACGTGATCGCCGTCTTCTCCGAGGTGTGCGGTGCGCAGGTGCCGTACCGGATCGGTCCGCGCCGTCCCGGCGACGTCGCCGGACTGGTCACCGACGCGAGCGCCGTCACCCGGGCCTGGGGCTGGCGGCCCACCCGTGACCTGACCGACATGTGCCGGGACGCCTGGCGGTTCCAGCAGCTCAATCCCCATGGCTACGCGGACTGTTCCCGGTGATCCGGGGACCGTGCCCGCCCGGAGGCGTGTGCCGATGACGCGGACCCACCGGTCGATGACCGCCTACACCGTCGTCGTGGCGGGTCTGACCTGTGTCTCCGTGGCCCTCGCCGACGCGCACGTCCTGGTGGAGGCCCTCATCGGCGTGGGCAGCGCCGCAGCCGTCCTCACCGGCCTGCGACTGCACCGTCCCGCGCGCAGCTGGCCGTGGCTGGCCCTCGCCGCCGGACTGCTGGTGTTCACCGCGGGGGACACGTACTACGACGTGCAGGGCCAGTACTTCCGGGCGCTGGACCCCTCTCATGCGGACGCCTGCTATCTCGCGGTGTACCCCCTCTTCGCCGCGGGACTGGCGGGCCTCGTCCGGTACAGCTGTGGCCGCCGCGACCTGCCGGGTCTGCTGGACGCCCTGATCGTCACCGCCGGACTGGGCCTGCCGGTGTGGATCTACCTGGTGCAGCCGCTCGCCGCGCTGGACGGACTCACCTGGCAGCAACGCGCGATCGGCCTCGCCTACCCGCTGGGCGACCTCCTGCTGCTGGCCATGCTGGTCCGGCTGCTCGCGGCCGGCCCGGGCCTCCTCCACAACCGTGCCGTGCAACTGCTCGGTCTGGGCATGCTGACGCTGATCGCCTTCGACATCACCTACGGGATCCTGCGGCTCGACGAGAGCCGGCCGCCCGACACCCTGCTGGACGTCGGCTGGATCGTCTTCTACCTGACGTGGGGGCTGGCCGGCCTGCACCCCTCGATGGCCCGGCTGACCGATCCCGAGCCCCGCGCGGAGTCCCTGCGGCCGCAGTGGCGCAGGCTCGTCGTACTGACCGTCGCCACGCTGATCGCACCCGGCATCCTGGTCATCGAGGAGCGGACGGGCCCCGTGCGCCACGCGACCGTGCTCGCCACGTTCTCGGCCATGCTGTTCCTGCTGGTCATCCTGCGGCTCGCGGGCATGGTCGTCGCCCACCGCAGGGCGGTGTCACGCGAACACGCGCTGTGCGCGGCGACCGCCTCCCTCGTGGCGGCCATGGCTCCGAGCGAGATCGCGCGGGCCTGCGACACGGCGGTCACGGCCCTGGTGGGACCGGAGGTGCCCCATCTGACCCTGCTCGTGCCGCCCGGACGGTCCCGGCACCTCCACGGGCTCCTCGCGGGCGCCGACGCTCCCGGGGATCCACGGGGCGGTCCTCGCCACGGCTGCCGCCTGGTCCCCGCCGACCGGCTCGGTCCGGACCTCGCCCCCGCTCTCGGCGAGCTGCCGTACGCCCTCGTGTGCGCCGTCGGCCGGCCCGACCGCAGGACCGGCGACGACCTCCCGAGCATGCTGGTGGCCGCGGGACCGGAGCGCCGGCTCGCCGACGTGCGCGGCTGCGTGGAGATCCTCGCCTCGCACGCGGGACTGGCCGCTGACCGTATCGCCCTGCGCCGGGAGATCGTGCACCGGGAGAGCGAGGCGTACTTCCGCACGCTGGTCCGCAGCGCCTCGGACGTCATCCTGATCGTCAACGACGACACGACCGTGCGGTACGCCAGCCCCTCCGCCGAGGCCGTCCTGGGCAGCGCCGCCCTGACCGGCACGGCGCTGCGGGAACTGGTGGACCCCCGGGACCGCGACCGGTTGGAGAGCACCCTCAAGGCGCCGGACGGCGACGCGCGCCGGGAGAGCCACGACCACTGGCGGGTGCTGCGCGGAGGCGGCCACATCGAGGTGGAGGTGCGCTGCCGCGACCTGCGGCGGGACGAGACCGTGGGCGGACTGGTCGTCACCCTGCGGGACGTGACCGAACAGCGCCGACTGCAGCAGGAACTGACCCAGCGGGCCTTCCACGACCCGGTCACCGGTCTGCCCAACCGCACCCTGCTGCTGGAGCGGACCCACCGTGCGCTGCTGCGCGGACGACGCGAACCCGCGCTGACCTGTCTGCTCTTCATCGACCTGGACGACTTCAAGAACGTCAACGACACCCTGGGCCACTCCTGCGGCGACCTGCTCCTGAAGGCGGTCGGCGGGCGGCTGGAGGGAACGCTGCGCCGTACCGACACGGCCGCACGGCTCGGCGGCGACGAGTTCGCGGTGCTGATGGAGGACGCCAAGCTGCCGCTGGACGCCGAACTGCTGGCGGCGCAGGTCATCCAGACCCTGAGCCGGCCCTTCCGGCTGTCCGGCGACACCGTGAACGTCTCCGCCAGCGTGGGCGTGGCCACCGCTCTCGACACCACGGACGCCCAGGAACTGCTGGCCCTCGCCGACGTGGCCCTGTACGCGGCGAAGGCGGCGGGCAAGCGCCAGTGGCGCCGCTTCCGGCCCCAGCTGCGGACCCGCATGACGCAGCGCCAGGATCTGCGGGTGCGGCTGGACGACGCGATCGCCCGGGACGAGTTCGCGCTGCTGTACCAGCCCGTGGTGGACCTCGTCACGGACGAGGTCGTCGGCTTCGAGGCGCTGGCCCGCTGGCCGCACCACCGGCACGGGCCCGTACCGCCCAGCCAGTTCATCCCGCTCGCCGAGGAGACCGGGCACATCACGCCCCTGGGCGCCTGGGTGCTGCGCAGCGCCGCCGCCGACATGGCCCGGCTGCAGCACCAGGTCGGGCGGCCGGCGCCGCCGTACGTCAGCGTGAACGTCTCCGGTCGTCAGTGGCAGGAGCAGGGCTTCGTGGACGAGGTCTCCCGCGCCCTGGACACCCCGGGCCTGGCCCCGGGCTCACTGCAGCTGGAGCTCACGGAGTCGGTGCTGATGCGACGGGACGAGCAGATCGACGAGCTCGTCCGGGAACTCAGGGACCTCGGTGTGCGCATCGCCGTGGACGACTTCGGCACCGGGTTCTCCTCGCTGCGCTATCTGCACGACTTCCCCGTGGACGTCCTCAAGATCGACAAGTCGTTCATCGACGACATCCCCGAGGACACCCGTCAGGTCAAACTCGTCGAGGGGATCGTCCGCCTCGCGAGCACGCTTGAGGTGCAGGTGATCGCGGAGGGCGTCGAGGCGTCGCGGCAGCGCGACCTGCTGACCGACATGGGCTGCCGGTACGGACAGGGTTTCCTGTTCGCGCGGCCGATGACGGTGCAGGAGGGGGCGGCGGTGGTGCGTGACGGACGCAGCGACTGGTCGGGGCTCAGCGACGGTTCGGGGCGAGGGACGACAGGGCGAACGCCGTCTCCACCAGCGCGACGTGGCTGAACGCCTTGGGCGCGTTGCCGAGTTGGCGGCCCGCGTCCGGGTCCCACTGCTCGGCGAGCAGACCGACGTCGTTGCGGATGGCGAGGACCCGTTCGAAGACCTCCCGGGCCTGTCGCGGATGTCCGGTCGCGGCGAGGCTCTGGGCGTACCACAGGGAGCACGAGACGAACGTTCCCTCGGGGTCGCGGATGCCGTCCAGGGTGTGCTCGGCGGCGTACCGTCGCACGAACCCGCCGTGGTCCAGCCGCCGCATGGCGCGCACGGTGCCGCGCACCCGCTCGTCAGCGGCGGGCAGGAAGCCGAGGCGGGGGATCAGCAGCGCCGAGGCGTCGAGGGCCGAGGAGCCGTAGAACTGCACGAAGGACCTCTGCCCGCTGTTCCACCCCTTGCGGCAGACGTCCCGGTGGACCTCGTCGCGCATGGCCCGCCACACGCCGGAGGAGCCGTTCCTGCCGAGCAGCACCCCCATGCGCACGGCACGGTCGGCGGCCACCCAGGCCATGACCTTGGAGTGGACGAACTGTCTGCGCGCTCCGCGCACCTGCCACATCCCCTGGTCCGGCCGGCGCCAGTGCCGCTCGAGGTGGCCCATGAGCACCTCCACCAGGTCCCACACATGAGCCGGCATGGGGATCCCGGCGCGCAGCGACAGCCAGAGCGTGTCCATGACCTCGCCGTACACGTCCAGCTGGAACTGAGTCATCGCGGTCCCGAACCGGACCGGCTGCGACCCGTCGTAACCGGTCAGCCACGGTGCCTCGGTCTCCGTCAGGAGCCGTTGGCCCTCGACGCCGTAGACGGTCTGCAGATGGTCCGGGTCACCGGCGACGGCCCGTACGAGCCAGTCCAGCCAGGCCGTGGCCTCCTCCCGGTAGCCGCTGCGCAGCAGACACGACAGGGTGACGGTGGAGTCGCGCAGCCAGCAGTACCGGTAGTCCCAGTTGCGCTCTCCTCCCACGCAGCCGGGAAGCGACGTGGTCGGTGCCGCGACGACGCCGCCCGTGGGGGCGTACGTGAGCGCCTTGAGGGTGATCAGGGAGCGCATCACCGCCTCGCGCCACGGTCCGGCGTAGCGGCACTGGGCGCTCCAGCGCCGCCAGAACTGGCTGGTCTCCTTCAGCGCCGTCTCCGCCGGAACGTACAGCGGTGGGGGCGGCTCGGTCAGGTGCGACGGGGACCAGACGAGCGTCAGGGCGAGCCTGCGGCCGGCCGTGACCACGAAGTCGTGCACCGTGCGGTCCGCCTGGTCGGGCCCGTGCACCGGCCCGTCGGCGTGCAGCCAGACGGCGTCGGGACCGGCGACCGCTACCGTGCCGGACTCGCCGACCCGGATCCACGGCAGCACGCGGCCCTGGTGGAAGCGGAGCCGGAGTTCGCTGCGCACGGTCACCCGGCCCCGCAGGCCCTCCACCATGCGGACCAGGCACGGCGACTGCGTGCGCGGGGGCATGAAGTCGACGACCCGCACGGCTCCGGTCGCGCTGTGCCACTCGGTTTCCAGGATCAGGGTGTCCCCGCGGTAGGTCCGGCGGGTGCACCGGCCGCCGGCGACGGGTGCCACCCGCCAGAAACCGTTGTCCCGGGTGCCCACGAGCGCGGCGAGACAGGCCGGCGAGTCGAACCGGGGCAGGCACAGCCAGTCGACCGATCCGTCCCGGCCGACCATGGCGGCGGTTTCCAGGTCGCTGATGAGGGCGTAGTCCTCGATGGGCGCGTTCATGACGGGAGCCGCTCGTAATCGCACCGGTCGGAGTCGCACCGCTCGGAGTCGCTGTGCCCGTGGTCGCACCGGCGCGCGGGAGCTGACCGCAGCAGCGGCTCCCACCAGGAGCGGTGCGTCCGGTACCAGTCGACCGTCTCCTCAAGGCCCGTGACCAGGTCCTTGCGGGGCACGAACGCGAGCTCCGTGCGGATCTTCGTGCAGTCGACCGAGCGGCGGTGGTCGCCGCCGCCCCGGCCGTCATCGACGAACCGGACCGTGCCCCGGTCGGCCCCGCAGACGCCCAGCACCAGCCCGGCGAGCTCCCGGTGGGAGAGTTCGTCGCCGGCGCCGATGTTGTAGACCTCGCCCGGGCGTCCGCCCCTGCGGACCAGTTCGATGCCGCGCACCTGGTCGTCGACGTGGATCCAGTCGCGGACGGTGAGCCCGTTGCCGTACAGCGGCACGGGGCTGTCCTCAAGGACGTGGGTGATGATCAGCGGGACGATCCGCTCGGGGAACTGATGGTGTCCGTAGGTGGTCGAGCACCGGACCACGCGCACGTCGATGCCGTGGGTGCGGTGGTACGCCAGCGCCAGCAGGTCGGACGCCGCCTTGGAGGCGGCGTAGGGCGAGTTGGGCCGCAGGGGGGCGGTCTCGGGCCAGGAGCCGGCGCGCACGGAGCCGTAGACCTCGGCGGAGGAGATGTGGACGAACCTGCGCAGCCCGTGCCGCAGCGCCGCCTCCAGCAGGGTCTGCGTCCCGAGGACGTTCGTGCGGACGGCGGGAGCGCCGGCGGCGAAGTGCACCACCTGGTCGTGCGCCGCGGCCAGCGCGTCGACGAGGTCCCGGTCGCAGATGTCGCCGCGGACGAAGGAGAAGCCCCGCGCGTGACGGACGTCGTCCAGGTTGGCGGGGTTCCCGGCCCCGGTGAGCTTGTCGAGGACGGTCACCGCGACGTCCGGGGGGCCGCCGGGACCCAGCATCGTGCGCACGTAGTGCGAGCCGATGAAACCGGCTCCGCCGGTGACGAGGATGCGGGTGGGAAGGATGGTCCTGTTCCGCGTCATGATCACCACCCGGATTGATCTTTAATACGTATGTTTACACCGTATACGTAAATCATCCGCCCGGAATCCCGTCGCGTCAACCCCGCCCTGGCGGACCATCGCCGCCACCTTCCAACTGCACGCCATGCGGGGCGATTCGGTACCTTTGACCGAATTATCCTGCGGTGTGTCAGACGTCACTGGAACCGGCCTGGCATCTGCAACTCGGGGAAACCGCAAGCATTTCCGCGAAATGTCGGCATGCTTCGACGCGGAACGGCCCTTGCGCATGAAATCCGCCTCGCGCAGAGTCCATGACCGTTCAGCCCGCCATTGCTTCGCGCATGAGCAGGCTCAACTGCCGAAGCCTGGGGGGCGAAAGGGTCACACCGTACATGCCGACAAAACACACAGCTGTCATTGCGCGACACCGCCGTCCGTTCGCCGCGCGCACAAAGGCGGGCGGTCTTCTGCTCGCCACCGCCGTCCTCGCCGGCGGCGCACTCGTCCAGGCCGCACAGGCCAAGGCGTCGACGGCGCCGATCGTCGTCGACTCCCTGTCCGTCTCCGCGACGCCGGACGGGCAACTCAAGGCCACCACCAGGGTGCACGCCACAAAAACGATCAAGGTGCAGGCCCTTGCCGTAGCCGCGCGTTCCGCCGACGGTGGAGCCTTCGACTTCCCCGGTGCCGCCCCGGCCACCCTCAGCACGTCGCCCACCACCTACACCTCGGGCAGCCGCGCGTTCCCCGCCGGCACCTACACGTATTTCGTCTCCTACAAGGTGCACGGCAGCTGGTACCGCCTTTCTCCGGCGAATTCCTTCACCACCGGAGGCGGTTCGGCCCCCACACCGTCAGGAACACCGACGGCGACGGCCTCCCCTTCCCCCACCGTCTCGTCGCCGACCCCCACACCGACGCCGACCGCCACACCCACGGCCACTGCGTCTTCCTCGGCCTCCGACGCACCGCTCGGCGTTCCAGGGACGTGGCGCAACGTATTCGACGACGAATTCAACGGAACGAGTCTCGACGGCTCGAAGTGGAACCCGAACTGGCTCGGTTGCTCCGGTTGCACCACCAAGCCCGTCAACTCCGGCGAACTCTCCGCCTATTCACCCTCACAGGTGAGCGTCAGCGGCGGAAGTCTCCATCTGAAGGCCGTCCAGCAGTCGGCGACCGTCAACGGCACGACCTATCCGTACGTCTCCGGCCTGGTCGAGAGCAACGGAAAGGCCCAGTTCACCTACGGTGCTTTCGAAGCCCGTATCTACACCCCCGCGTCCGGTACACAGATCGCGAACTGGCCCGCTTTCTGGACCGACGGGCAGAACTGGCCCACCGACGGGGAGATGGACGTCATGGAGGGGCTGGGCGGCTCGGCCTGCTACCACTTCCATTCCCCGGCCGGCGGTCCGGGCGGCTGCGCCTCCGGCTCGTACACGGGATGGCACACCTACGGCGCCGAATGGGCGCCGGGCTCGGTCACGTACTACTACGACGGCAAGCAGGTCGGACGCATCACGACCGGGATCACGTCCGCTCCGATGTACCTGATCCTCAACAACGCCGTCAGCTCCACGCACGGCGGACCCACCCAGGTCCCGGCCGACATGATGGTCGACTACGTGAAGGTCTGGCAGCACTGACCGAACCGGCACTCCCCCAGGCGCCGGCCCCCCCCCCCCGGGGCCCCCCGCCGGGGGCCCGGGCCCACCCCCCGCGGGTGCCCCCGCTTCGTGCTGTCAGGCCACGCC